>NZ_JBEZDL010000020.1:39848-240090 GCF_040648295.1 Amycolatopsis sp. NPDC049159 | reverse complement strand
GCCCGGTCCCATTCCGAACCCGGAAGCTAAGCTTGACAGCGCCGATGGTACTGCAACCGAAGGGTTGTGGGAGAGTAGGACACCGCCGAACTTACTTGGGAAGAGCCCCGGTAGAGGACCAGTTTTGGTTCTCCCGGGGCTTTTTTCATGCCCGCGACACGGGACGCCGGCGCAGCGGCGAGGACAGCACCAGCGACGTCGTCGTCTCGCCGTACCGCTGCACCTTCTCGACGAGCTCCTCGAGCTCGCCCGTGCTCCGGCACAGCACCCGCAGGATCCAGCACTCGTCACCCGTGATGTGGTCCGCGGCGATGACCTGGGGCAGCGGCAGCACCGCCGTCCGGAAGCGCGGGGTGTCCAGGCTCCGCACGCGGGCCCGCACCAGCGCCTCGATCGGCCGTCCCAGCTTGCTCGTGTCCACCTGGGCCGTGTAGCCGGTGATCACGCCGCGCTCCTCGAGCCGGCGCACCCGCTCGGTCACCGCCGAGCCCGACAGCGACACCCGGCGGCCCAGCTCGGAAAAGCTCAGCCTGCCGTCCGACTGGAGCAGCTCCAGCAGGTGCCAATCGACGTCGTCGAGGTCCACCGCGATTCTCCCTGCTGTGCCCGGCCAGAACGCGGAAATCCCCGGCGCACCGGGGTTCCCGCCCCGATTCTCCTCTGTGCCCGCGGCCCCGCCACCAGCAGGATTCTCTTCATGACACGCACCCTCACCGTCCCCGCCCCGGCGCCGGACCTCGCCACCGCCTACTTCGGCGCCGAGCTCGCGTTCGAAGTCGACCCCGACGACCTCGTCCGCGACCTCGAAGCCGGCCACACGGACGGCTACGTGATCGTCGAGACGCGCGCGCCCGAAGCGTTCGCCCAGGCGCACATCCCCGGCGCGGTCAACCTGCCCTACCGCGACCTGACCGCCGAGAGCACGAAGCACCTCGACCGGGACGTCGTCTACGTCTGCTACTGCGAGAGCACCCACTGCAACGCCGCCACCAAAGGCGCGCTCAAGCTGGCTCAGCTCGGGTTCCGGGTGAAGCGGCTCTCCGGCGGCATCACGAGCTGGATCGCGGCCGGCTACCCCGTCGAAGGGACCGCGGCCCCCGGAATCCGCTGCGCCTGCTGACCTACCCTGGAAACCGTGACACGATTGCTGATCATCCAGCCGGACGCGTCGGATCCGCTCGGTCCCCTCGGCGACTGGCTGACCGAAGCCGGCGCGGAACTCGACGTCCGGCTGCCGCCGACCGATGAGCTGCCCGCGGACCTCGACGGCTACCGGGGTGTCGTCGTCCTCGGCGGCGGCATGGGCGCGGAGGACGACGCGAAGCACCCGTGGCTCGCCGACGTCCGGCGGCTGCTGTCGAAGGCGGCGGCGAAGCAGCTCCCCACCCTCGGGATCTGCCTCGGCGCGCAGCTGCTGGCCGTCGCGACCGGCGGCCGCGTCGAGGCCGGGGTGGACGGCCCCGAGGTCGGTCCCCACCTCGTCGCCAAGAAGGACGCGGCGTGGACCGATCCGCTCTTCGCCGACCTGCCGCTGATGCAGGACGTCCTGCAGTTCCACAACGACGTCATCACCCGGCTCCCGCCCGGCGCCGAACTGCTCGCGTCCGCTCCGCGCTACACGAACCAGGCTTTCCGGTTCGGCCGTTGTGTCTACGGCGTCCAGTTCCACATCGAGACGACGCCCGCCGTCGTCGAGAGCTGGGCCGCGGAAAGCCCGCAGGAGGCGGAATTCGCTCGTCCGGGCTCACTCGAGCGCGACGTGCTGACCACAGTGCACGCCGACATCGCCGAAACCTGGGGTCCGTTCGCGCAGCGGTTCGTCCGGTTGGCCGCCGGTGACCTCGAGCCCGCCGCCGAGAGTCAACGCCGGTTACCGCTGGCTTAACGGCGGATGTCACAAACAGCTACGGCCTGTTAACGCCAGGCGTCACCCGTCAGGTACCTTGCGGGAAGAGTCCCCACAAGGGCGTTCGGAGGTCGGGGTGGAGCCCTCGTTGCTGGTCGTGATCGTGGTCGTCACGGCTCTGGTATTCGATTTCACGAACGGGTTCCACGACACCGCGAACTCGATGGCGACGTCGATCGCCACCGGCGCGCTCCGGCCGCGGGTGGCCGTCGCGATCTCCGCGGTGCTGAACCTGGTCGGTGCTTTCCTGTCGGTGGAGGTCGCCAAGACGATCTCCAGCGGCCTGGTCGACGACACGAAGATCGGCCCGTCGATCGTCTTCGGCGGGTTGATCGGCGCGATCGTCTGGAACCTCGTGACGTGGTTCGTCGGCCTGCCGTCGAGTTCGTCGCACGCGCTGTTCGGCGGCCTGATCGGCGCCACCTGGGTTTCGGCGGGCGCCGACTCGGTCCACTTCGGAAAGATCGTCGAGAAGGTCCTCGTGCCCGCGGCGGCGAGCCCGGTGATCGCCGGCCTCGTCGCGATGGTCGCGACCTACCTCGTCTACCGGTTCCTGGTCCGGGGCCGCCCGGCCACGCGCGGCTTCAAGGTCGGCCAGATCGTCTCGGCGTCACTGGTCTCGCTCGCGCACGGCACGAACGACGCGCAGAAGACGATGGGCGTCATCACGCTCACGCTCGTCAGCGCCGGCAGCCTCCCGTCGGGTGCCGCCCCGCCGGTCTGGGTGATCATCAGCGCCGCGTGCGCCCTCGCGGCCGGCACGTACCTCGGCGGCTGGCGCATCACCCACACCCTCGGCAAGGGCCTGACCGACATCGAGGGCCCGCAGGGCTTCGCCGCCCAGACGAGCTCGGCGCTGGTCATCCTGATCTCGTCGCGGCTGGGCTTCCCGCTCTCGACGACGCACGTCTGCTCGGGCGGCATCGTCGGCTCCGGCGTCGGCCGCCGGGAAGCACCCGTCCGCTGGCGGATGGCCGGCCGGATGGTCGTCGCGTGGCTGTTCACATTGCCCGCGGCCGCGATCGTCGGTGCGATCTCCGGCAAGATCGCTTCGCTCGGCAACGCGGGCACCATCGCCGTCGGCGTGGCCGGCCTCGGCGTGGGCGTCGGCATCTACCTGCTTTCGCGCCGCCACCCCGTGACCGCGCACAGCTTCCAGGTGCCGGAGCCGACGCCCGCCGATACCGAACCGGGCCGCCTGGCCGCCTGAGCCGGATTCCCCGGCTACGGTGTTCGGTGATGGCAGACCGCGCGCGAACGACCGCTTCGGCGGCGAGGTACGGCTTCACCGATTCCCGTGCCGAGGGTCAGTTGCGCGCGGCCGGTTGGTGGGACGACGCCGGCCCGGTCGCCGCGGCCGCCGACGTGCTCGCGGCGTTGTCCCGAGCGGCCGACCCGGACCTCGCGCTGCGTGGTCTGGACCGCATCCGCGAAGCCGACGACACCGAGTGGAGCCGGCTCGAAGAGCAGCTGCGCGCCAACCGGACGTTCCGCGGCCGGCTCCTCGGCGTGCTCGGCACGTCGAGCGCGCTCGCCGACTTCCTCGCCGCGAATCCCGACCAGTGGCACTCGCTCACGGCCGACAAGTGCACCGACTCCGCCTGCTACCGGGAAGCCCTGCGCACGGCGCTGCTGCGTGACGACGCCGTGCTGACCGGGCTCGAAGCCGAGCAGGCCCTCAAGATCGGCTACCGCGGCCAGCTGCTCGGCATCGCCGCCGCCGACCTGGGCCACCTCGTCGAGGCCGGGCTCGAGCACCCGAGCTACGCCGAGGTCGCGGCCCAGCTGACCGAGCTCGCGGAAGCCGCGCTGGCCGCCGGGCTGGTGGTGGCCGAAGCCGAAGTAGGGAAGCCGGTCGAAGGCACCCTCGCCGTGATCGCCATGGGCAAGTGCGGCGGCCGGGAGCTCAACTACGTCAGCGACGTCGACGTCATCTTCGTCGGTGAAGGCGACCTCGGCGTGGCCACGAGGCTGGCGAGCACGATGATGCGCGTCGTCGGCAAGGCGTGCTTCGAGGTCGACGCGGCGCTGCGCCCCGAAGGCAAGGCCGGCGCGCTCGTCCGCACCCTGGAAAGCCACCACGGCTACTACCAGAAGTGGGCCAAGACGTGGGAGTTCCAGGCGCTGCTGAAGGCGCGCCCGGTGGCCGGCGACGCCGAGCTCGGCCGCCAGTACGCCGAGATGGTCGCGCCGCTGGTGTGGTCCGCGGCCGACCGGGACAACTTCGTCGACGAGGTGCAGCAGATGCGCCGCCGCGTCGAGGGTCACGTGCCGTCCGAGCACGCCGAGCGCGAGCTGAAGCTCGGCCGCGGCGGCCTGCGGGACGTCGAGTTCGCCGTCCAGCTGCTGCAGCTCGTGCACGGCCGGATCGACGCGGACCTGCGCTCGCCGTCCACGATGGACGCGCTCGCGGCGCTCGGCGAAGGCGGCTACGTCGGCCGCCAGGACGCCGCCGAACTGGGCGCGTCGTACGAGTTCCTGCGGATGCTCGAACACCGCCTGCAGCTGCGGCGGCTGCGCCGGACGCACCTGTTCCCGGCGGCGTCGGAGACCGCCGAGCTGCGGATTCTGGCCCGCGCCAGCGGCATCAAGCCGGCCGGGGGCAAGAGCCCCGGCGACGCGCTGCTCGCGGAGTTCAAGCGGCACGGCCAGGGCATCCGCCGCCTGCACGAAAAGATCTTCTACCGGCCGCTGCTGCAGTCCGTCGCGAACGTGCCGACCGAGGCGCTGCGCCTGACCACCAAGCAGGCCGCCAGCCGGCTCGCCGCGCTCGGCTACACCGCGCCCGACGGGGCGCTGCAGCACATCAAGGCCCTCACTTCGGGCGTCTCGCGCCGCGCGGCGATCCAGCAGGCGCTGCTGCCGGTGCTGCTCGACCTGCTCGCCGACACCCCCGATCCCGACGGCGGGTTGCTGTCGTACCGGAAGGTGTCCGAGGCGCTCCAGGACACGCCCTGGTACCTGCGGGTGCTGCGCGACGAGGGCACGGTCGTCGAGAACCTGGCGCTGCTGCTCGGCACGTCCCGGCTGGTGCCGGACCTGCTGGTCCGCGCCCCCGAGGTGCTGCGCCTGCTCGGCGACCCGGCCCGGCTGCTGGGCCGCACGCCCGCCGAGGTCGCGACGTCGTTGCGGGCCACCGTCCGCCGTCAGCCCGGGGTGAACGCGGCCGTCGCCGCGGCGCGTTCGCTGCGCCGGCACGAACTGCTGCGCGTCGCCTGCGCGGACCTGCTCGGCCTGCTCGACGTGCCCGTGGTCTGCGAAGCGCTGTCGAGCGTCTGGGTGGCCGTGCTGCAGGGCGCGCTGGCCGCGGCGTTCCGTCAGCGCCAGGCCGAGCTGGGCAAGACGCCGGCCCGCATCGCGGTCATCGGCATGGGCCGCCTCGGCGGCGCCGAACTCGGCTACGGCTCCGACGCCGACGTCCTCTTCGTGTGCGAGCCGTCCGAAGGGGTTTCGGACGCCGACGCGGTGAAGTTCGCGTCGTCGGTGGCGGAGAGCGTCCGGAAGATGCTGGGCGCGCCGAGCTCCGACCCGGCCCTGGTCGTCGACGCCGACCTGCGGCCCGAGGGACGCAGCGGGCCGCTGGTGCGCACGCTCGAGTCGTACCGCGCGTACTACGCCCGCTGGGGCGAGGTGTGGGAGACGCAGGCGCTGCTGCGCGCCCGCTTCATCGCCGGCGACGACGACCTCGGCGAGCGGTTCATCGCGATGATCGACCCGATCCGCTACCCGGAAAACGGCCTGGACGCGACGAAGGCGCGGGAGATCCGCCGCATCAAGGCGCGCGTGGAGACGGAACGGATGCCGCGCGGCGCGGACCCGACCCGCCACACGAAGCTGGGCCGCGGCGGCCTGGCCGACGTCGAGTGGACGGTCCAGCTCCTCCAGCTCCAGCACGCGTGCTCGGTTCCCGGCCTGCGGACGACGTCGACGCTGGACGCGCTGGCGGTGCTGCCGGAGGCGGGCCTGGCCCAGCAGTCCGAAGCGGACTCGCTGCGGGAGGCGTGGCTGCTGGCGACCCGGGTCCGCAACGCGGGGATGCTGGTGCGCGGCAAGGCGGTCGACGAGGTCCCTGGCTCGGGCCGCGACCTGGCCGCGGTGGCCCGCGTCCTCGGCCACCCGGCGACGGCCGACCCGGGCGAGTTCCTCGACACCTACCGCCGCATCACCCGGCGGGCGCACACGGTGGTGGAGCACTTGTTCTACGAGGCCTGACCTACAGTGGCCTGGTGACCGATCGCGAGCCGTTCCGAACCCGGATCAAGGTCCGGCACTACGAGCTGGACACCCTGGGCCACCTCAACCACGCCGTCTACCACTCGTACGGCGAGGTCTCCCGCCTGGAGC
Organism: Amycolatopsis sp. NPDC049159; assembly: GCF_040648295.1. Lineage (NCBI taxonomy): Bacteria > Bacillati > Actinomycetota > Actinomycetes > Pseudonocardiales > Pseudonocardiaceae > Amycolatopsis > Amycolatopsis sp. NPDC049159. The sequence goes on along the minus strand of NZ_JBEZDL010000020.1, from coordinate 233,840 downwards.
TGCTGGAGAAGGCGGGCGCGCTGAAGGGCCTGCCGGGCGTGGCATCGGTGCTGCTGGAGACCAACGTGGTGTTCCGCCGCGAACTCCGCGCGGGCGACGAGGTCGACGTGACGTGCGACGTCAAGTTCGGCAGCGGCAAGACGTTCAAGATGGACTCGAACATCTACAAGCTGGACGGCACACTGGCCGCGGAGATCAGCTGCACGCTGGGGCTGATGGACCTGGAGCTCCGCAAGCTGGTCCCGGACCCGAGAGGCCGCTTCGAAGCGGCGGGCGCGGACCTGCGCGTGCTGTCGACGGCGGAATGATCCGTCCCGCGGTTTCCGCTGACTGGCCGTCGATCTGGCCGATCATCTCCGAGGTCGCCACGGCGCAGGAGACGATGCCGTACGACCCGGCGCTCTCCTCGGAAGCGGCCCGCCTTTCCTGGCTGCTCCCGGCCCCGGCCCGGGTTGTGGTCTTCACCGAGGGCGACTCGGTGCTGGGGACGGCGAACATGTACGCCAACCGCCCGGGCCCGGGCAGCCACATCGCGTCCGGCAGCCTGGTGGTGGCGGCGTCGGCCCGGGGCCGGGGAGTGGGCCGGGAACTGGCGACGGACATGATCGCGTGGGCCCGCGAGTCGGGCTTCGCGGCGCTCCAGTTCAACGCGGTGGTGGAGACGAACACGGCGGCGATCTCGTTGTACGAAAGCCTGGGCTTCACGACGCTGGGCGTCGCCCCGGGAGCGTTCCGCCACCCGCACCACGGCGACGTGGGCCTGCGCATGATGTGGCTGGACCTGCACTGAAACGAGAAACGCGACGGATTGCGCAAGCTCCCGACTGGTGTGCTCGACCTCGCGGACCTGACGCTCGGTGTCACCGATGGCCGTGCGCTTTGCACGCACGTTGCCCATGACCGAGAGCGCTGCCGCACGCAACGACGTGCTCCGCCGGGACGACGCCGCGCGAGGCGGTGAGCGCACAAAGAACGGGACGGCGGTCGGGGTGTTCCCCTCGACCGCCGTCCCGTGTCTGGTGGGCCGCCGTCAGCCGGCGGCCTGGCGAGGACTCCGACCGGGGAAACCCTGGTCAAAGCCCCGCGCCGATCACACGTCGTAGTACAGGCTGAACTCGTACGGGTGCGGGCGCAGGCGCAGCGGGTCGATCTCGTTGTCGCGCTTGTACGAGATCCACGTGTCGATCACGTCCGGCGTGAACACGCCGCCCTCGAGGAGGTACTCGTGGTCCGCCTCGAGCGTGTCGAGCACCGTGCCGAGGTCGCCCGGGACCAGCTTGACGTCCTTGGCCTCCTCCGGCGGGAGCTCGTACAGGTCCTTGTCGATGGGGTCCGGCGGCTCGATCTTGTTCTTGATGCCGTCGAGGCCGGCCATCATCATCGCCGAGAAGGCCAGGTACGGGTTGCCCGACGAGTCCGGGCAGCGGAACTCGGCGCGCTTGGCCTTCGGGTTGTTGCCCGTGATCGGGATGCGGACGCACGCCGAACGGTTGCGCTGCGAGTAGACCAGCGAAACCGGGGCCTCGAAGCCCGGGACCAGGCGGTGGTAGGAGTTCACCGTCGGGTTCGTGAAGGCCAGCAGGCTCGGGGCGTGCTTGAGCAGGCCGCCGATGTAGTGGCGCGCGGTGTCCGACAGGCCGGCGTAGCCCGACTCGTCGTGGAACAGCGGCTGGCCGTCCTTCCACAGCGACTGGTGGCAGTGCATGCCCGAGCCGTTGTCGCCCGCGAGCGGCTTCGGCATGAACGTCGCCGTCTTGCCCGCCGCGAACACCGTGTTCTTCACGATGTACTTGAACAGCTGCAGGTCGTCGGCCGCGTGCAGCAGCGTGTTGAACTTGTAGTTGATCTCGGTCTGGCCGGCGGTGCCCACCTCGTGGTGCGCGCGCTCGATCTCGAAACCGATGTTCGTCAGGTTGCGGACGATGTCGTCGCGCAGGTCGGCGAAGTGGTCGACCGGCGGGACGGGGAAGTAGCCGCCCTTGAACTTCGTCTTGTAACCCTGGTTGCCGCCCACCTCGTCGGTGCCGGTGTTCCACCAGCCCTCGACCGAGTCGATCTCGTGGAAGGAGGCGTGCTCGGCGGAGTCGAAGCGGATCGAGTCGAAGATGTAGAACTCGGCTTCGGGACCGAAGTACACGTTGTCGGCGACGCCGTACTCGGCGATGTACTGCTCGGCCTTGCGCGCGATGTTGCGCGGGTCGCGGCTGTACGCCTCGCGCGTGAACGGGTCGTGCACGAAGAAGTTGAGCGCGAGCGTCTTCGCCTTGCGGAACGGGTCGATCCGCGCGGTCTCCGCGTCGGGCAGGAGCAGCATGTCCGACTCGTGGATGGACTGGAAGCCGCGCACCGAGCTGCCGTCGAACGCGAGACCCTCTTCGAAGGCTTCTTCCGTGAAGGCCTTGGCGGGGACCGTGAAGTGCTGCATCACGCCGGGCAGGTCGCAGAACTGGACGTCGATGACCTCGACGTCCTGGTCGGCGATGAGGCGCTGGATGTCGTCTGGAGTAGTGGGCACCCTCGGTGACTCCTTCTCGTTCGAGCTCGTACGGCAGTGCTCTCTTCGGCTCACGCTAAAAGCGCGGTGTTGCCCGACCGTCACCCGTATGTTTCGCCGGTGTTAACGGGTGGGTGGATACCGGCTATCCGACCAGGGCGAACGTGGTCTGCGCCACCGGCATACCCTGGACGGGTGGCGAGATGGACCGGTGAATGGCTGCCCGGCACCGGCGAGGGCGGGCAGGCCGAGGCTCGAGACGGCGCGCGCTGGCCGGGTGAGAAGTTCGGTTTGCCCGAATCGGGCGTCGGCTCGGCGGCGACCGGGGGCGCCCGGCTGCTCGGGCTGATCGTCGACCTCGCGGTCGCGGCCCTGGTCACGGCCATCTTCCTGCACCCGAGCCTGCAGGACCCGGCCGCGATGCAGGTGTTCAACCTCTGGTCCGGCGGGGTCTGGGCGGTCATCTCGGTCGTCTCGGCCGGCTTCTTCGGCTTCACCCCCGGCATGGGCGTCGTCGGCATCCGCGTCGCCCGGCTCGACGGCGCCGCGCTGGTCGGCCCGCCGCGCGCGCTGGTCCGGGCGGTGCTGACGTTCTTCATCATCCCGGCGGCGGTCCGCAACGCCGACGGCCGCAGCTGGCTCGACCGGCTGACCGGCACCGTCGTCGTCCGGCTGCGCTGAACCCGCTCACGAAAAAGGCCCCGTCCGGGTCGCGGACGGGGCCTTCGTCGTGAGCGGGGGTCAGCGGCGGCGGATCGTCCGCTGGACGTTGCGCATCTTCGCGCCGGCCGGCATCGGGCCCTTCGGCATCGCCGCGCCGCGGTTGCCGAGGGCGGCGAGCTTCGCCTCGAGCGCGTCGACCTGGGCGGGCTTGAGGTTGCGCGGCAGCTTCATCAGGTAGCCCTGGAGCTTCTTCAGCGGGATCTGCTTCTCTTCGTGCCCGATGATCACGTCGTAGATCGGCGTCTCGCCGACCAGGCGGGAGACGCGCTTCTTCTCCTGGGCGAGGAGCGTCTTCACGCGGTGCGGCGCGCCCTCGGCGACCAGCACCACGCCCGGGCCGCCCAGCACGCGGTGCACCGCGTCGAGCTGGGTGGTCGCCGCGACGGTCGGCGTCACCTTCCACTTGCCGCGGAGGTTCTCCAGCGCCCACGCCGCGGCGCCGGGCTGGCCGTCGGCCTTCGAGTAGACCGTCTTCTGGACGCGCCTGCCGAAGATGACCATGGCGAGCAGGGCGCCGAGCACGATGCCCAGCGGCAGCAGCACCCACTGCGAGTCGAAGAAGAACCCGATTCCGAACAGGACGCCGGCGACGACGACGATCGAGCCGGCCATCCACGGGATGAGCCACGGGTCTTCCTTGCGCTGCATCTTGAAGGCCTCGAAGAGCTGGCCACGGCGTGCCTTGCTCGCCGCGCGCTTCTCCTTCTTGGCCTGCTTGGCCGCTTCCTTGTCCTGCTGTCCCGCCATATGACCAGGATACGGCCGCGTGCCCCTGCCCCGATTCCCCGTCCCCCTCTGCGAGGATGCGGGACGTGACTGGCGTACTTTCCCCGAAGGGCCGCTCCCGCCTGCTCGACGGTCTCGACCCCGAGCAGCATGCCGCCGCCAGTGCCCCCCGCGGGCCGGTCTGCGTGCTCGCCGGAGCCGGCACGGGCAAGACCCGCACGATTACCCACCGGATCGCCCACCTGGTCGGGTCCGGGCACGTTTCCGCAGGTCAGGTGCTTGCCGTTACGTTCACGACGCGGGCCGCGGGCGAGATGCGGACCCGGCTGCGCGGCCTCGGCGTCGACGCGGCGCAGGCCCTGACGTTCCACGCCGCCGCCCGCCGCCAGCTGCGGTACTTCTGGCCGCGCGTGGTCGGCGACCGGCCGTGGGACCTGCTGGACAACAAGCTGCGGTTCGTCGGCCAGGCCGCGAACCGGGCGAAGCTCGGCACCGAGGTCGAGGTCCTGCGCGACCTGGCGAGCGAGATCGAGTGGGCGAAGGCGTCGCTGGTCAGCCCGGACGACTACCCGGCCGTCACCGCGCGCGCCCAGCGGGACATCCCGGCGCCGGCCGCGCAGATCGCCGAGGTCTACCGGACGTACGAAGAGCTGAAGAACGCGGCGCAGGTCCTCGACTTCGACGACCTCCTCCTGCACACGACGGCGGTGCTGGAGGAGCACGGCGTCGTCGCCGAGGAGTTCCGCGACCGCTACCGCTGCTTCGTCGTCGACGAGTACCAGGACGTGACGCCGCTGCAGCAGCGCCTGCTCGACGCGTGGCTCGGCGGCCGCGACGACCTGACCGTCGTCGGTGACGCCAACCAGACCATCTACTCCTTCGGCGGCGCGTCGCCGAAGGCGCTGCTGGAGTTCACGCGGCGCTACCCGGAGGCCACCGTCGTCCGCCTCGAGCGCGACTACCGCTCGACGCCCGAGGTCGTCTCGCTGGCGAACCGCGTGATCGGCGCGGCACGCGGCCGCCCGGCGGGCTCGCGGCTGAAGCTGATCGGCCAGCGCCCGTCGGGCCCGGAGCCGCGCTTCGCCGAGTTCGACGACGAGGCGGTCGAGGCGGAGGCCGTCGCGCGGCGCATCCGCGAGCTGCTGGACGGCGGCGTACCGGCGAGCGAGATCGCGATCCTCTACCGCGTGAACGCCCAGTCCGGGGCGTACGAGTCGGCGCTGTCCGACGCCGGCATCCCGTACCTGGTCCGCGGCGGCGAGCGCTTCTTCAACCGGACCGAGGTCCGCCAGGCGATGTCGGCCCTGCGCGCGGCGAGCGGCGACGTCAGTTCCGACCTGGTCACGACGGTCCGGTCGGTCCTCGCCCGCGTCGGCCTCACGGAGTCCCCGCCCGCCGGCGGCGCGGCGAAGGAGCGCTGGGACGCGCTGCTGGCGATCGTCGAGCTCGCCGAAGAGCTCGCCTCGACGGTCGCGGACGCGGACCTGCCCCGCTTCTGCGCGGAGCTCGACCAGCGCGCGGCGGCCCAGCACCCCCCGACGGTCGAGGGCGTGACGCTGGCCTCGCTGCACGCGGCGAAGGGCCTGGAGTGGGACGCGGTGTTCCTGGTCGGCCTGGCCGAAGGCACGATGCCGATCCTCCACGCGGGCGACGACGAGGCCGCGATCGAGGAGGAGCGCCGCCTCTTCTACGTCGGCGTGACGCGCGCCCGCGAGCACCTGTGGCTGTCGTGGGCCCTGGCCCGCACGCCGGGCGGACGGCGCAACCGACGCCGCAGCCGCTTCCTGTACGGCCTGATCCCGGAGGACCACCCGGCCGCCCGCGCGGCGAGGTCCCAGCAGAAGCCGATGGCGGCGAACCCGGTGAAGACCCGCTGCCGCGTGTGCGGCGGCCCCCTGCTGGAGACCCTCGAGGTCAAGCTCGGCCGCTGCGGCCGGTGTCCGTCCACAGTGGATGAAGGATTGCTGGAGCGCCTGAAGTCCTGGCGCGGCGAGCGCGCCCGGGAGCTGAAGGTGCCGGCGTTCGTCGTGTTCACCGACACGACGTTGATGGCGATCGCGGAGCAGCGCCCGACGGACGAGGCGGGCTTGGTGACGATCTCGGGCATCGGCGCGACGAAGCTCGAGCGGTTCGGCACCGAGATCCTCGGGGTGGTCCGGGCGTCGACGGAGTCCTGAGCCGGCCGGCGCCGATCCCTCTCTGGGCTCGCGCGATGGGGTCGACGCGGCCGGGACGTGGGCTCGGCGCTGTACGCGTTGGGTGGTCCGGGCACCCGGGCGCGGTCGGCGTGACTCGTGTGGCTGCCGGGGCGCCCGGTGTCGTGTGCGCGGCGTGCGGGTGCCGTTCGTGCGGCTGCGGGGGTAACCGGTGTTGCGTGCGCGGCGTACGGGTGCCATTCGCGCGGCATGTCCGGCGTCGTTCGCGTCGCTCGGTAGTGGCTTCGCGGCGGGATGTGCGCGGCTCCTGCGGCCGACCTGCGCGCCTCGGGTGGTGGGCCCGCGCCGATGCGGTGTTGACCGCGTCCGAGCCATGATCGACGCGGCGAACCCGCTGCTCAGGGGCGATCTTCGTATCTTCGAGGATTTTCCCGTTAATTGAGTTGCCTCGGTGTGGTGGGGAGCAATAACCTGCCAGTACCGAGCCCGAAGGGCTCGGCTGGGGATCCACGTTGACAGCGCCGCTCGGCGGCCGCGTGTGCAGAGTACAGAAGGAGGTGCCGGTGAAATGACCATCAACCTGACGCTCACGAACCCGGGCACCCGTCTGTCCTGCGCCGCGGAAGTTGCGGCTGCTCAGCGCCCGGGCACCGGTGTGTCCGTGAGCGCGCACGGGATCCGTGGCATGCGCCGTGTCGAGCGGCGTTGGGCCACCGGTGTCGTCGTCTTCGGGACGCAGGGCGTTCTCGCCGCGTACCCGCAGGCTGATCTGCCGACCGTCAAGCAGTTCCGTGTTCCGTTGTCGATACGGGAGCGAAGTTCCTGACCTAGTCAGGACACGAGGCTCACGAAGGCCGCGGAACCGGAAAACCCGGATCCGCGGCCTTCGTGTTTTTGGCTGCACAACCCCAAGAGGAACAGCGTTGCCCAGCTCAAGCACCCACTCGCAATCCCGTACGACTCAAGGAGGAACCACCATGTCATCGGCCGTCGCCTACACCTCCGGTGAGGCAATATTCGCCGACCTGCTCGACCCGATCGCCGTCCCCGACGTGGCGCTGCCCTGCCGTTCGGGCGACGCGGACCTCTGGTTCGCGGAGTCCCCGGCCGAGCTCGAGCGCGCGAAGACCCAGTGCGCCGACTGCCCGGTGCGCGAGGCCTGCCTGGCCGGCGCGCTGGCCCGGCGTGAGCCGTGGGGCGTCTGGGGTGGCGAGATCTTCGAGCGCGGCGTCGTGATCGCGCGCAAGCGGCCCCGTGGCCGGCCGCGCAAGAACGCCACCGTCGAGCCCGCCGCGGCCAAGGCCCGCGGTGATCACCGGAGCGCCGCCGCATGAGCGTCGAACCGGTCACGACCAGGGATTACGAAGCACACACCAGCGGTGAACCGCTGCAGTTGACGAAGACCGAGATCGAGGAGATCAGCGAGATGTTGCTGTACGAAGAACTGTCGAGGGCCCGAATACGGGATCTCGAAGAGGGGGTCCGCGCGCAGCGGGCCCGAGGTGGCGCACGCGCCGTCCGCCGGTGGAGCCGAGTAGCCCGATGGGCGGCCCGACGCGCGGAGCGGTACCAGGACCAGAACTGAGCGCAGGGCCCCTGCCGCCTTCGGGTGGCGGGGGCCCTGCGCGCGCGCTTCGTCCGGCTCCCCGGCGAGAACGCTGGTGTTCAATGGGCTGATGTCCGGACACACCCACCACGACATCGACTGGGCCGACCGCCTGGCCCAGTTGCGCATGGCCGACGCACTCGACGCGGAAGCGCTCGCGCCCGTCGCCCAGCGACTGCTCTCCGCGGTCGGTGCGCGGCCGACCGTCGTCGACGTCGGCTCCGGGGCCGGCGGCATGAGCGTGCTCTTCGCGCGCGAGCTCGCCCGCGCGGGCGGGGGCACCGTCGTGCTCGTCGACGCGACGCCGGAACTGCTGGCCGAGGCCCAGCGGGCGGTCACCGAGGCAGCCGGCGGCGCCGTCGACGTCGTCGCCCGGCGTGCGGACCTCGCCGATCCCGGCCTGGCCGGGCAGGTGCCCGCCGCCGATCTCGTGTGGGCCGCCGGCGTCGTGCACCACGTCGGCGACCAGCAGGCCGCGCTCCGCACGCTGGCCGGTCTGCTCCGGCCGGGCGGGGTGCTCGCCATCGCCGAAGGCGGCCTCGACCTGCGATGCCTGCCCTGGGAGCTCGGCGTCGGCCGGCCCGGACTGGAGCAACGACTGCTCGCCGCGCGGGGCGAGTGGTTCGCCCGGATGCGGGCCGAGACCGACGGCAGTGTCGCCATGCCCTACGGCTGGACCCGCGCGCTTCGCGAAGCCGGGCTCGAGGACGTCGAGTCGTTCGGCGCGCTCATCGACCACCCGGCGCCGGGTTCGGACCGGCTGCGCGAGTACGTGTTGCAGCGCGTCGGGTGGCTCGCCGAGTCGGTCGGGGAGTGGCTTGCGGCCGACGACCGCGAGGCCGTCGCCGCGCTGACCGACCCGCGGAGCCCGGACTTCCTCGGCCACCGGGACGACCTTTTCCTGTTCGGCGCCAAGGCAATCCACTGTGGACGGTCGCGATGAGCGCCCCGGAATCGCCGACGTGCACCCGCTGCGGTCGCCGTCGCTCGGACGACGATCCGGCTACGGCACTCGCATGGGTCTCGACGCGCGAGCGCGGCGCGCTGCGGTGGCTGTGCCCGGACTGCGCTCGGCAGCACGTGCGCGACATCGAGGGCAAGCTGCCCGACGAGTATTGGTGATCGATTCAGCCTCCTGAGGAGTCGGTCGGCCCGGGCACGAGTCGGGTCGCGCCTGGTTTCGGTGGTCGGTGATCGGGCCTTCGGTGGGTTGGCGGGCGCGGGGCTCGGTGGGGCGCGAGTCGCCCGGGTGGAGCGGGTTGCCGGCCGGTGGCTGGGTGGGCGCAGGCCGGCTTGGCGGGTGCGGGCAGGCTCGGTGGTCGAGAGCCGCATGGGTTGCCGGGTGGGGCGTGTTCGTGCTCGATCTGGCCTCCTGTGGGGTGGTCGGGTTCGGTGGGGCCGGGGGTGTCAGGCCGCGTCGCCCGAGGTGGACATCAGGATGGCGCGGACCCGGGGGCGAGGTGTGCGGGACGCGTCGCCGTACGCCCGGGCCAGTTCCTGGGCCACCTCGTGGGGGACCTGGCGCAGCTGGCGGACCGTGCAGCGGACCAGGACGATGCCGGTCGCTGCCAGGGCCAGGTGGCTGAAGCCGCCGGAGGGGCCGGGGCCGCAGCGGTACTGCCAGGCGAGGCCTTGCTCGTCCCACCATGCGTCGGCCTGGCCGATGCGGCGGCCTCGGCGGTCGCAGATCGTCATGTCCCAGTTCGGCGGTGGGAGGCGAGCCGTCTCCAGGACTCGGGTGGCGAGGCCGTGCGCCTGGATCGGGCCCTCGTCCAGGTCACGCAGCACCCGCCGAACCGCCGACGTGCCGCGTTGGGGGCCCGTGTCGAGCTCCCGCACCAGCTCCTGGCGGTCGCACAGACCCCAGTAGAGCGGCAGCGTCAGCAGGTGGCGGATCCGCGCCGGATCCGGCTCCGCTCGCGCCAAGTCGAGGGCGGCCCTGGCCGGCGGGGCGAACGGCAGGCCGTCGACCTGGACCGGGGACGGCAGCCGGGCCGTGCGGGCCGCGCGGACACCTTCGCACGCCACCACCCGGCAATGATCCGGCACCAGCAGCCGGATCTCCTCCGACGGCGGGTACTTCACGCCGTGGGCCTGCAGCGCGTCCGCACCGGTGATCACCACCTGCGGCCCGTACCGCACCAGCGCGGCGTGCAGCAGCTGCTGCCGCGTCGGAGCCGTGTTGCGCAGCAGGACGACGCCGGGGTGCAGGCGGCGCCACGGCCCGCCGGGGCCGCAGAGCCGCCTGGTTCTTCGGTCGGACACTCCGGCCCTTCGCAACTGTTCGAGGTTCATCACCTCGCACGTGCCGGGGTTACTGAGGGACAGCGGGTCGGTGCACTGAGTAGCAGCCATGCATCGAGCATGACGGCTCCGCCAACCGGGTGGAACAGCCTCCCCGCCGCCTGTGGACAACTCGGCGGCAACCACCCCTTCGCGGCCCCGCCTGTGGACAACTCAGCCGGCGAAACCCGGCTGCCAGCGCTCCACGATGCCGCGTGCCGGGATCTCCGCGTCGAGCTGGCAGAGGATGCCCGTCGAGCCGGCCGTCACCCGGTGGATCATCAGGTACTCGGGCGGCAGGTTCAGCGAACGGCCGACCCGGAAGTCGTTGCCGCGGCTGTCGCCCACCCGCCAGGCCTGCTTCTGCATCCACCGGCGGGTGAAGTGGAAAGTCGGCTCGGCCAGCGGCTCGGTGAACGGCGCGAGGTACGCGAGCACCTCGTCCGCGGTCAGGTCGCTGTCCGGCCGGATGAAGCGGTTCTCCCGCAGCAGGCGCATCAGGTCCGCGGACTCGCCGTCGAGGGCCAGCCTCGTCATCTCGCCCAGGTGGCGGGGGATGCCCTCGGGCAGCCGGGCGACGCCGCCGAAGTCGATGACGCACAGCCTGCCGTCGGCCGTGATCATGAAGTTGCCGGGGTGCGGGTCGGAGTGCAGCAGGTGGACGCGCTCGGGCGAGGAGTAGTGGAACTCCGCCAGCAGCCGGCCCGCCAGGTTGCGGGTCTCGCGGTCGCCGTCCGCGATCACCTTGGACAGCGGTGTGCCGGTGGCCCACTCCGTCACGACGACCTTCGGCGCGCTCGCCACCACCCGGGGCACGAGGATGCCGGGATCGCCGTCGAACGCCTTCGCGAAGGCGCGCTGGTGCTGCGCCTCGGCCTGGTAGTCGAGCTCCTCGTTCATCCGCTCGGCGAGCTCGGCCAGCAGCGGCTTGACCTCGGTGCCGGGCACGAACGCCTGGAACAGCCGGCTGAACCGCTGCAGCTGCCGCAGGTCGCTGCGCAGCGCTTCGTCGGCGCCCGGGTACTGCACCTTGACGGCGACCTCGCGGCCGTCGTGCCAGACCGCGCGGTGGACCTGGCCGATGCTCGCGGCCGCCGCCGGCTCGTCGTCGAACGACGCGAACCGGCTGGTCCAGGTGCGGCCCAGCTGCTCGGCGAGCACCCGGTGGGTCTGCCGGACGGGCATCGGCGGCGCGGCGGCCTGCAGCTTCGTCAGGGCCTCGCGGTAGGGCTTCGCCATGTCGTCCGGCACCGCCGCCTCGAACACGCTCAGCGCCTGGCCGAACTTCATCGCCCCGCCCTTGAGCGTGCCGAGCACCTCGAACAGCTGCTCGGCGGCCTTGGCCGAAAGCGTCGCGTTCACCTGTTCCGCGCTCTGGCCCGCGAGCCTCTTGCCCCACCCGCCGACCGCCCGGCCGGCGATGCCGAGCGGGAGACTGGCGAGCTTGGCGGTGCGGGCGGCACCCTTGCGCGGCATCGCGGTGTCGCGGTCGCCCGGGTCGCGGAAGTCGGTCACCCCCGCGATTCTGCCTTGCGTGCACGGGAGTGCGCAGCCTGCTCACGCGGTCTTAGTGGCCTACGTCTCCTGTCGTAGGGGGTCGCGCGCCGCAACCGCAGCTCGGGTGGGGTGGCCAGCCGCGGTGGCGGATGCGGCCGTCGAAGGCGTCGATTTCGAGCGTCGCGTTCCACACCGGCGGCGCCGGCGCGGCGGGGGAGAGCAGCCGCATGGCCTGGGCGACGGCCAGCGACGCGCACGCGTGGACCGCGCCGAGGTCGGGCCGCTGGTGCCGGCCGACGAGCTGCCCGGCGACGCGGGGCCAGCACGGGTCGAGGTCCGTCCGGTGCAGGTCGGCACAGCGCAGGCACGAGCTGCGGCCCGGCACGACCAGCGGCCCGACGATGCCGGTGCCGTCGCGGACGCGCGCCGGCAGGTGCGGGACGCCGTCCTCCATCAGCTCGGCGACGGCCTCCGGCGCGGGGACGACGGCGTCGGTGAGCAGGGTCAGGTCCGGGTACCGGTCGTGCAGGCGCGTGACGCGGACCTCGGGGTCGACCCGGCGGAGCAGGTCGGCGAGCGCCTGCCGCCTGGTCCGGCCCAGGTCCGCGGTGGTGAAGCCCGACCCCAGGTCGTGCTCGGTGACCGCGCCGGACTGCTGGAGCTCGACGTGCCCGACCCCGGCGTTGGCCAGCAGGACGGCCACGGCGACCGCCACCCGGCCGTTGCCGTGCACCGTGACCGCCGCGGCGCGCCGCCGCTCCGCCAGCGCGAGCTGGTGATGCCGGGCCCGCAGCGACCAGAGGCCGGTTTCGCCGCGCAGCCCCGGGCCTTCGGGGCGGCCGGCGTCGGTGACCAGGCCGAGCGCGGTCAGCTGCCGCAGCAGTGTGCGCAGCTGGTCACGGTGTTCGCTCTCGGCGAGCAGGAGCCGCTCGACGGGCTTGCTGCCGTCGAGCGCGCGTATTCGTGCGGTGAGCTCCGGTGCCAGGTTTTCGACGATCACGCCGTGGCGCGGGTCGAGCCCGATCTGGATCTCGCGCGGGCCTCGTTCGAGCACGGTCAGGCCCGGGAGCAGGGCGGGATGGGTGGGCAGGAGGACCGGGGGCATGTCCGCGGTGGTGAGGAGCATGTCCGCAGGATGGCACCCCGGACCGACCGGAAAGCTCGGGAAGGCGCCGGATCGGCCGAGTTGTCCACAAGTGGAGAGGGCTGTGGACAACTCGGGTCTGTGACCGCAAGTCTCTCGGAGTTGTCGGTGCCTGGCCTTACCGTTGTCGAGTGGTCGAAGCACGCATGCCTTCACTGAGAGGCCGAGGGGACGCGAACCCCTCGTCGGACACACCGGGACACAAGGTCGAAGTGCGGCGCAGCCAGCGCCGGCACCGGACGGTCACCGCGTATTGGAAGGACGACACGCTCGTCGTGCTCATCCCCGCGCGGATGACCAGGGCGGAGGAGAAACACTGGGTCGCCGAGATGGAGCGCAAACTGCAGCGCTCGGAACCACGTCGGCCGGCGTCCCCGAAGACGTCGGACGAAGCTCTGCTCGCGCGCTGCGCGCTGCTGTCGGGCAAGTACCTGGGCGGTGACGCGAGGCCGGCGAGCGTCCGCTGGGTGCCGCCGATGCGCACGAGGTGGGCGTCCTGCACACCGGTCGACGCGACCATCCGGGTCAGCGACCGGCTGCGGAAGGTGCCGCCGTGGGTGCTCGACTACGTGCTGGTGCACGAGCTGGCGCACCTGCGTGAACCCGGGCACGACGCGGCGTTCTGGGCGTTGGTGCAGCGGTACCCGAAGACCGAGCGGGCGATCGGGTACCTGGAGGGGTTGTCGGCGGCCGCCGGGTGGGGGATTTCCCTCGAGGATTGAGCGGTGAGGTGGCCGGGGTGACCTGCGTGTTCGCGGGTTGCCCCGGTTGGTTTCGGGGCGCCAGGAGGGGTGAGTGGGGTGGTTGGTGACGGTGAGGGCCGTGCGGGTGGCTGCGGGCCTTGAGTGGCCGAGTCGGCTGGTGGCTGCGGAGCTTGGGCGGCCCGGGCCGGCCGGTGGTGCCGGCTGGGCGCACGGGAGGTGCGGGCGGGACCCGGGGCGCCTGGCGGTGCTGGGTGGCGGGGCGTTGACCCGCTGAACCGGCTGGCGACGGTGGTGGATGCCAGAGGGTCGGTGACCTGCGGGCTTAGCTCGGGAGGACGGTGCGGTGGCTGAGGCCGGCGCGCGGGAGGTGCGGTTGGGACCCGGGGGGTGCCCGGATGGTGCTGGATGGGGACGGTGGTGAACGCAGAGGGCCGGTGACCCTCTGCGCAGGTCACCGGCCCTCTGGACCACAGCTCTAGGGCGATCGCGCCCCGGTCGGACTTCCGGCTCGGGAGGGCTGGTCGGCCTCGTGGGCTTAGCTCGGGAGGACTGGCTGGCCACGCGGGCTTAGCTCGGGAGGGCCGGTCGGCCTCGCGGGCTTAACTCTGGAGGGCCGGTCAGCCTCGCCGGGGTCGGCTCAGGAGGACTGGCCGCCCTTGTCGGAGTCGGGGTCGGTGTCCGGGGCCTTGTCGGAGCCGGAGCCGGAGCCGGCGGCAGTGTCGGAGTCGGACGCGGCCGCGGAGTCCGGCTTGGGTGACGGGTTCTTCTTCTCCCGCTCCTCCCGCTCCGTGCGCTCCAGCTCCGCCATCGGGTCCAGGTCGTCCAGTGAGCCGCTCTCGCCCACTCGGTCCGCGAAGTCGATCGGCTCGTCCAGGTCCTCCGCTGTCGGCATCAGGTCCGGGTGGGACCAGAGGCCGTCGCGCTTCTCGGCGCCGTGGCGGTCGCCCACCAGGCTCCACAGGTTGGATGCGTCCCTCATGCGGCGGGGGCGGAGCTCCAGGCCGACCAGGGTGGCGAACGTCTGCTCGGCCGGGCCGCCGGTTGCGCGGCGGCGGCGGAGGGTCTCGCGCAGGGCGTCCGCGCCCGGGAGGCGGTCGCCGACCGCTTCGGCCACCACCACGTCCACCCAGCCTTCGACCAAGGCCAGCAGCGTCTCCAGGCGTCGGAGGGCCGCCTTCTGCTCGTCCGTCGTCTGGGGCTCCAGGAGGCCCGAAGACATGGCCTCTTCGATGCTCGCCGGGTTCGACGGGTCGATGCGGCCGGCCAGGGACTCCAGGGCCGACGTGTCGACCGTGATGCCGTGGGCGAACTCCTCGACCGTCGCGAGCAGGCGCTGGCGCAGCCACGGGACGTGCGTGAACAGGCGCTGGTGGGCGGCCTCGCGGGCGGCCAGGAACACCAGGATCTCGCTGTTCGGCAGCTCCAGGCCGTCGGCGAACTTCTCGATGTTCGCCGGCAGCAGGGCCGATGTTCCGGCGGGGGCCAGCGGGAGGCCGATCTCGGAAGCCGTCAGCATCTCCGAGGCCAGCTGGGCCAGCGCGTTGCCGAGCTGGGAGCCGAAGGCCATGCCGCCCATCTGGCCCATCATCTGCAACAGGGGGCCGGCGGCCTGCTTGGCCTCCTCGGGCAACGCCTGCATCCACGCGCCCGAAATCTGCTGGGCCACCGGGTCGCAGAGGCGCTGCCACGTCGGGAGCGTCTTCTCCACCCAGGTGCGGGGAGACCAGGCGACCGTCGACGTCGCGCCGGCCGGGAAGACCGTTGCCGCGTCGAGCCAGAGCTCGGCGAGGTGGGCGGCGTCGCGGACCGCGGCGTTCGCGTCGTCGCCGCCGCTGAAGCCGAGGCGGCTTTGGCCGGTGTTGCCGGCGCTGCCGAGGGTCTGGAGGGCGATCTGCTTGGCGAGGTCGTAGTTCACCGGCCCGCTGGAAGTACCGGCCTGGCTGAGCATCTGGCCCAGCTGGCTCAGCATCTGCCCGAGCTGGTTGAAGGCCTCGGCGCCCGAAGGCTCCGAGGGGTCGTTCTCACCTCGTTTGTCGGGATCGGACGGTCCGAAGCCGAACGGGGGTTTGCTCATGTGTCCACCGTACGCGGGTCGGCGGCGGTCGAGGGCGTGAACCGGACCCGTTGCGTGGCCTTCACCGAGAAGCGAACGCGGTCACCGTACGCTGTCGGTCGTGACCAAGTCCTCCGAGGAGACCGCCCCCGCGAAGAGCGCGCCGGAACCGGCGGCGGAACCGGCCGGCGAGGCCCGGCGGATGACCCGCCGCGGCTGGACACTCGTGGTCAGCGGCTCGCTGTTCCTGATCTTCGTGGTGCTCGGCTCGGTCGTGCCCGTGCCGTTCGTCGCGATCAGCCCGGGCCCGACCTACGACACGCTGGGTCGCGACGCCGCGGGCAACCCGGTCATCCAGGTCACCGGTCACGACACCTTCCAGACCACCGGCGAGCTGCGGATGACGACCGTCTCGCTGCACGACGGCGTCACCCTCTTCCAGGGCCTCGGCTTCTGGGCCAGCGGCCGGTACGCGCTCGCGCCGCGCGAGGAGTACTTCAAGCCCGGCGAGACCAACGAGCAGGTCAAGCAGGAGAACATCCAGCAGCTGCAGGACTCGCAGACGAACGCCCAGGTCGCGGCGCTGCGCAAGCTCGGCTACCCGGTCAAGGTGCTGGCGAAGCAGATCGTCTCCGGCAGCCCCGCCGACCACGTGCTCTCGCCCGGCGACAAGCTGATCACCGTCAACGGCAAGAAGATCGTCGAGGCCGCCGACGTCCGGAACGCCCTGGCCGGCACGCTGCCCGGCCAGACCGTGCAGATCACCTTCCAGTCCGACGGCCAGCCCGAACGGACCGTGCCGCTCACGCTCGCCGCGCGCCCGGACCGCAAGGAGGGCTTCATCGGCCTCACCGCGGTCGACCGGGCCGACGCGCCCTTCACCGTCAACATCTCCCTGCAGGACGTCGGCGGCCCGTCGGCCGGCCTGATGTTCACGCTCGCGATCATCGACCGGCTGCAGCCCGGCGACCTGGCCGGCGGGCGGCACATCGCCGGCACCGGCGAGATCACCGAGACCGGTGAGGTCGACCCGATCGGGGGGATCTCGTTCAAGGTCGTCGGCGCGCGCGAGGCCGGCGCGACCGACTTCCTGGTGCCCGAGCACAACTGCGCCGAGGCGAAGACCAACGCGCCGGCCGGGCTCAACCTCATCAAGGTGTCCACACTGGACGACGCGCTCACCCAGCTGGGCAACCTGAAGGCGGGCCGTCCGACGGCCGCCTGCTAGGGGAGCAGCGTCGCCTTGAGCGCTTCGAGCAGGTTCGGCGCCAGGTCCGGGCTCTCGACGATCTCGTCGACCGGCTCCTCGGTGCCGACCCCGCGCAGCCGCATCGCGCAGGCGCCTTCGCCGTCGCGCAGGACCGCGGCCACCAGGCGGGCCTCCGTGCGCTGCGGGTGGTCGGCGGCCGCGCGGCGCAGGCTCTCCGCGTCCGCCTCGGCGACGTCGGGCAGCTCGGACTCCGAGCCCGGCGGCAGCACGATGATCTCCTGCGCCAGCGCGCAGCCGATCACCAGATCGGGCCACGCGATCCGGCCCAGCGCCTCGGCGAGGTCGCCGTCGGGCAGCGCTTCCTGCGCCACCGGCGTCAGCGGGTTCGCCCGGTCCAGCTGCCCGGCCAGCTCCGGCTGCTCGTCCAGCAGCGCCGCCGTCGGCACCAGCGCGAACAGCTGCGGCGGCTGGTCCCAGCCACCCGCGGCCATGAACTCCTCGATCTCACGAGCGAGCGCGGCCACACCGGCCTGTCGCGCTTCGTCTGCTGCCATGCGCACATGGTGTCAGGCCGGCCGGCGCGCGATCTTCGCGAGTCCGGTTTGGGCGGGTCCCGGGAACTTCACGGGGCATCCGTAGAGTTAGGGAATCAGGGGGCGCACGCGCCCCTGTTCAAGTGTTGACGAAGACAGGAGCGTGTGCCGTGGCGACTCGGCCCCCGGTGAGCCTGCCGAAGCTGTCCCGGCGGAGCCGGATCCTCCTCATCATCGCCGCGGTGATCGTGCTGGCGCTGTTGCTCGGGGCCCGCCTCCTCGACACGTACGTCGATTGGCTGTGGTTCGGCGAAGTCGGTGCGCGATCGGTGTTCACCACCCAGGTGGTGACCCGGGTCATCCTGTTCTTCGCCGTCGGCGTGTTCGTCGGCGGAGCGCTCGCGATCAGCCTGATGATCGCCTACCGGACCCGCCCGGTGTTCGTCCCGATCTCCGGCGCGGACGACCCGCTGGCGCGCTACCGCTCGGCGATCGTCGCCCGGATCCGGCTCTTCGGGATCGGCATCCCGGTGCTGACGGGGTTGATCGCCGGTCTGTCCGCGCAGGGCGACTGGCAGGTCGTGCAGCTGTTCCTCAACGGCACCTCGTTCGGCCAGACCGACCCCGAGTTCGGCAACGACGTCGGCTTCTACGCCTTCGACCTGCCGTTCTACAACTGGCTGCTCGGCTGGCTGTTCATCGCCGTCGTCATCTCCTTCTTCGGCGCGCTGATCTCGCACTACGTCTTCGGCGGCATCCGGCTCGCCGGCAAGGGCGGCCAGCTGGCCGGCCCGACCCGCGCGCAGCTCGCCATCACCGTCGGCCTCTTCGTGCTGCTGAAGGCGGCCGAGTACTTCTTCGACCGCTACAACCTGCTGCTGTCCGACCGCGGCGCCCCGCTGTTCATCGGTGCCACCTACACCGACCTGAACGCGGTCCTGCCCGCGAAGCTGATCCTGCTGTGCATTTCGGTGATCTGCGCGGTCGCGTTCTTCGCCGGCGCGTTCCTGCGCAACCTGCAGCTCCCGGCGATCGCGCTGGTGCTGCTCATCCTGTCCAGCATCCTCGTCGGCGTCGCGTGGCCCGCGATCCTCGACCAGTTCTCGGTGAAGCCGAACGCGAACGAGAAGGAAGCGACGTCCATCCAGCGCAACATGGACGCCACCCGCCGCGCGTACGGCCTCACCGACGTCCAGTACCAGCAGTACAACGGCGCGTCGTCGGCCACACCGGACCAGCTGAAGTCCGACAGCGGGACGATGTCGAACATCCGGCTGCTCGACCCGAACATCCTTTCCGACACCTTCACCCAGCGCGTCGGCCGCGAGAACTTCTACGGCTTCCCGGCGAAGCTCGACATCGACCGCTACACCGTCGGCGGCGTGACGCAGGACTACATCGTCGCGGCCAAGGAGATCAAGACCGAGGGCCTGACCGGCAACCAGACGAGCTGGATCAACAAGCACCTCGTCTACACCCACGGCAACGGGTTCGTCGCCGCGCCGGCCAACACCATCGACCGCGCGGTCAAGGACGCCAACTCCGACGGCGGCTACCCGATCGCCACCACCAGCGACACGCAGAACCCGGGGGGCGCCGGTTCGCCCGGGGCGGGCCAGCCCGGCATCGAGGTCAAGGAACCCCGCATCTACTACGGCGAGCTGTCCGCCGCGGAGTCCGACTACGCCATCGTCGGCGGCACCACGGGCAACGCGCCCGGCGAGTACGACACCGCCACCGACCGCTACACCTACAAGGGCACCGGCGGCGTCTCGGTCGACAACTGGTTCAACCGCCTCGCCTTCGCCGCCGAATACGGCGAACGGAACATCCTGTTCTCCGACGCCATCGGCGACAACTCCAAGATCATGTACAACCGCGACCCGCGTGACCGCGTCAGCAAGGTCGCGCCGTGGCTGACCCTCGACGGCGACCCGTACCCGGCCGTCGTCGACGGCAAGATCCAGTGGATCATCGACGGCTACACCACGCTCAACAACTTCCCGTACGCCCAGCAGACGCAGCTGGGCGCGGCCACGAACGACTCCCTCAACGGCGTCGCGCGCCAGGCCAACAGCTCGATCAACTACATCCGCAACTCCGTCAAGGCGACCGTGGACGCCTTCAACGGCACGGTGACGCTGTACTCGATCGACGACAAGGAACCGGTCCTCAACGCCTGGGAGAAGGTCTTCCCCGGCCTCGTGAAGCCCAGCTCCGAGATCTCGCCGGACCTGCGCTCGCACTTCCGCTACCCCGAGGACCTCTTCAAGATCCAGCGCGAACTGCTGTCCCGCTACCACGTCAGCAACCCGCAGGAGTTCTACTCGCAGCAGGCGTTCTGGAGCGTCCCGCAGGACCCGACGGCCGAAGGCGGCTCCAACCCGGCCGCGGCGGGCGCGGCGAACCAGCCCGGTTACTACGTCCTCGCCGACACCCCGGGCCAGAACAAACCGACGTTCCAGCTGACCAGCTCGCTCACCGGTCTGCAGCGGCAGTACCTGGCGTCGTGGATGTCGGTGTCGTCCGACGCGAACGACTACGGGAAGATCCGCGTCCTGCAACTACCGAGCGCGGCGACCGGGGCGACCCAGGTCGACGGTCCCGTGCAGGTGCAGAACCGGTTCCAGAGCGATCCACGGGTGGCGCAGGACCGGACGTTGTTCAACAACCCCAACGTCATCCCGATCTACGGCAACCTGATCACGCTCCCGGTCGCGGACGGCTTCCTCTACGTCGAACCCGTCTACATCCGCCAGCGCAACCAGAACAGCTATCCCCAGCTGGCCCGCGTCCTCGTTTCGTACGGGCCGAAGGTGGGTTACGGGGCGACGCTGCAGGAAGCGCTCGACCAGGTCTTCGGGGCCGGCACCGGCGAAGCCACGACCACGCCACCGCAGGCGGGGCAGCCGACGACGACACCGCCCACCACGCCGGCCACGACTCCGACGAACCCGCCCAACGCCGGCGGCGGGAACGCGGCGCTCGACAAGGCGGTCACGGACATCCAGGCGGCCATCGCGAAGCTGAAGGCGGCGCAGCAGTCGGGCAACTTCGCCGACCAGGGTGCGGCGCTCGCGGCGCTCGATGCGGCCGCGAGGGCGTACGAGGCAGCGAAGCCGGCGGCGCCGTCCAGCAGCGCTCCGCCGTCCACCACGCAGCCTGGAGGGTGACGTCAGTTACCTAAGTGGCACCTGCTTTGCACCCCCGGGAAAGGGTGGCGTAGGGTAGGTCTCACGACGCGGGGTGGAGCAGCTCGGTAGCTCGCTGGGCTCATAACCCAGAGGTCGCAGGTTCAAATCCTGTCCCCGCTACTGGAAGAAGAGGCGTGGCCGATGGCCACGCCTCTTCTTTTTTCCATCAGGCGAGTTTCTTCAGACGAGCCAGGCGCCCATCGAATCCGTTGTCGTCGCGACGTAACCGTCCGGGCGGACCAGCACGCTCGTCAGGTCGGGCCAGGGGAGCGCGGCCACCCGGGCCACGACCACGTCCGGATGCGGTGGCGCCACGGGCGCCGTGCTCAGCAGGACGAACTTTCCTTTGTGGAACAGGTCGCTCACGTGGCCGTCGCCGTGGGGAAAGTCCGGGAGGCGCGATCCCGCCGCCGGGTGGGGTTCTCGCGACGGGTAGCGGATGTCCAGGCCCGAGACCATTCCGGACAGCCGGTGCTGGACCGCCGGGATCGCCGTCAGGTCCTGGAAGAGGAGCCGCAGCGCGCCCTGCTCCGGCGTCGCGGGGATCAACGCGGTCTGGGCCGCGACGTTCGCGAGCACCGCTTCCGCCACCGGACGGCGTTCGGCTTCGTAGGTGTCCAGCAGGTCCGCCGGGGCGCGGCCCTTCAGCTCCGCCGCCAGCTTCCAGCCCAGGTTCACCGCGTCCTGGACGCCGAGGTTCAGACCTTGGCCGCCGGCCGGGAAGTGGGTGTGGGCCGCGTCGCCGGCGAGGAAGACCCGGCCCACCCGGTAGCGGCCCGCCACGCGCGCGTCGTCGGAAAACCGGGACGCCCAGCGGATTTCGGCGATCTCGACGTCGTCGCCGAACCGGCCGCGGACCACCTCGCGCACTTCGTCGTCGGTCACCTTCGCCCGCAGGTCCGCCGGGCGGTTGAGCCGGTCGCCGTAGCTCAGGCGGTACAGGTTCGGCTCGGCCAGCGGGATCAGGCCGACGAACGATCCCGGCGACGCCGCCGAGCGCACCAGGTCCCGCATCGACCGCCACTCCGTCGGCGCGCCCGGCGGCGCCGACCGGAACAGGACGTCCGCCGAGACGCCGTGCCCGCGGCCTTCGACCCCTTCGAACGGCAGGTTCAGCGCCTTCCGCACCGCGCTGCGGCCGCCGTCGCAGCCCACCAGGTACGCCGCGCGGACCCGGACGTCGCCCGCCGTGACCGTCACGCCGCCCTCGTCCTGGGCGAAGCCGGTCAGCTCGTGCCCGCGGAGCACCTTCACGCCCTGCTCGGCCAGGCGCTCCTCCAGCGCCGCTTCGACCTGCGCCTGCGGGATGCCCAGCTGGTACGGGTGCCGCGTGTCCCAGCCCGCGTAGCTGACCGGGATCATCGCGAAGTGGCCTTCCGGCACGGTCGTGAACGAGCGCTGCTCCGCCCGGCCCAGCAGGCCGCGCAGGTCCAGCACCTCCGCCGTGCGCGGCTGCAGGTTCAGCGCCTTCGACAGCCCGGTGCGCCCGGCCAGCCGTTCCAGCACGACGACGTCCACTCCGGCCAGTGCCAGTTCGTTCGCCAGCATCAGCCCGGTCGGGCCCGCCCCGGCGACGACCACGTCCGCGGTCAGCTCGTCCATCCCCAGCTCCTTAACAACGTTAAATTGACCTGACCCGAGGATGCCCTTAACATCGTTAAATTGTCAAGCAGGCACCGCGAGGAGAACCGGAAAAATGGCCCTGACCAGGCAGGACATCGCACGCTCGGGGCTGAAGCTGCTCAACGAGGCCGGCCTCAACGGCCTCACCCTGCGGCTGATCGCGGCCGATCTCGGCGTCAAGGCGCCGGCGCTCTACTGGCACCTGAAGAACAAGCAGGAGCTGCTCGACGAGATGGCGACGCAGATGTACCGCGATTCCGCCGAGGACCGCCTGCCGCCGGCGGGGCTGGGGGAGTGGGACGCCGTCGCGCACAGCGCGCGGGCGCTGCGGCGGATGATGCTGTCCTACCGCGACGGCGGGAAGGTTTTCGCCGGTACCTACCTCGGGGACACCGGATCGGTCCCGCCCAGTCCGCTGCGCCGCAGCATCGAGGCCGGGCTGGACGAGCGCCGGGCCGCTCAGGCGCTGTTCACCGTGTACAGCTACGTCGTCGGGTTCACCATCGAAGAGCAGGCCGTCTACCCGAAGCCCGGCGAACTGGACGAGCGCTACCGCAGCGAAGAGGCCGGGGACCTGCTGGCCGACGTCGATTCGCGGTTCGAGGACGGGCTCGCCATGGTCCTGAGTGGAGCACGCCGGTGGCTCGGAGTGGAGTAACGCCTGGTCAGCCGCTTGGTGGACCCCGGTGCAAAGCCGTTGGCGACCCCGTGTAATCTATTCAAGTACCACAACGGCGCGGGGTGGAGCAGCTCGGTAGCTCGCTGGGCTCATAACCCAGAGGTCGCAGGTTCAAATCCTGTCCCCGCTACCACGAAGAGGCGCGTTCTCGGAAATCCGGGAACGCGCCTCTTTTGTCATATCCGCACAACTTCCGCTGCGACTTTCCCGCGAAACGCTCGGAAAACCGCGGATTCCGCGATGCGGCGCTCGCGGCGGGGTGGTTGCGGTGCGTGTCCGCTCTCGGCCAAGCCGGGGAAAACCGACTGCCGGACTCACCTGCCTGGCCGTTCCGCGGCCGTTCGCGTGCGGCTGGTTGGACCAAAGAACCGCGGCCATGGTTGCGCTGCGTGTCCGCGGTCCACAGTGGACCTGGTCGCATTGGGCCGAACGAGGGGATCTCACTAGCCACAATGGACAGCTCCGCTGACCACTGTGGACACAGGGGCCGATAAGTGGGAATGTAGGGGACGTGTCCGAATTGAATGCAACAGCCGCCGCCCTGCTCGGTCTGCTCCACGACGGTCCCGCCACCGGCGGGCAGCTCGTCGCGGGAGCTGGTGAGCGATTCGGCGCCTTCTTCAGCGTCACCCGCAGCCAGGTGTACCGGGAGCTCCCGGCGCTGTCCAAGGAAGGTCTCGTCCGGCTCGGCAAGCAGGGCCCGCGCTCCAGCCAGCAGTACCTGATCACCGCCGCCGGCAAGAAGGCCTTCAAGGCCTGGCTGACGTCCGAGGCCGGTCCCGACCACCTGCGCAGCCCGCTGATCCTGCGGCTCGTGCACGCGGGGTCGCTGACCGCGAAGCAGCGCCAGTCGCTGCTGGAGTCGGCCCGGACCAGCTACGGCCAGCAGCTCGACGACGCGAAGGCGGCCACCAAGGCGGCCGACGGGCCGTACGAAAAGGCCGTCGCCGAGTTCGCCCAGGCTCAGGCCAAGGCCGCGCTGAAGCTGCTCGACGCCATCCCCGCGGCCTGAGGTTCGCGCGCCCACGACCGGTCCTCGCAACCGGTCGTGGGTTTTGCCGTAACCTTGACAAACGTGAGTGATGAGTTCGACGCGGCACTGAAGGACCTGACCGGCAAACTGACGCAAATCGAGTCGGTGATGGACCTGGATGCGCTGCGTGCCCAGGTGGCCGACCTGGAACAGCAGGCCTCGAGCCCGACCCTCTGGGACGACCCGGAGGCGGCCCAGAAGGTCACCAGCCAGCTGTCCCACCGGCAGGGCGAGCTGCGCCGGGTCTCCGAACTGCGCCAGCGGCTCGACGACCTGGGCGTGCTGTACGAGCTCGCCGAGGCCGAAGGCGACGCCGGCAGCATGGGCGAGGCCGAGACCGAGCTCGCCGACCTCGGCAAGTCCATCGACGGCCTCGAGGTCCGCACGCTGCTCTCCGGCGAGTACGACGACCGCAACGCCGTCGTCACCATCCGTGCCGAAGCCGGCGGCGTCGACGCGGCCGACTTCGCCGAGATGCTGCTCCGCATGTACCTGCGCTGGGCGGAGCGCCACGGCTACCCGACCGACGTCTACGACACCTCCTACGCCGAAGAGGCCGGGATCAAGTCGGCGACGTTCACGGTCAGCGCCCCCTACGTCTACGGCACCCTTTCGGTCGAGCAGGGCACCCACCGGCTCGTCCGGATCTCGCCGTTCGACAACCAGGGCCGCCGCCAGACGTCGTTCGCGCACGTCGAGGTGCTGCCCGAGGTCGAAGAGGTCGACCACGTCGACATCCCGGAGAAGGACATCCGGGTCGACGTCTACCGCTCGTCGGGCCCCGGTGGGCAGAGCGTGAACACGACCGACTCCGCGGTGCGCATCACGCACATCCCGACGAACATCGTCGTCTCCTGCCAGAACGAGAAGTCGCAGCTGCAGAACAAGGCGGCCGCGATGAAGGTCCTCCAGTCGCGGCTGCTGCAGCGCAAGAAGGAAGAAGAGCGCAAGCAGATGGACGCGCTCAAGGACGGCGGCTCCAGCTGGGGCAACCAGATGCGCTCCTACGTGCTGCACCCGTACCAGATGGTCAAGGACCTGCGGACCGAGTTCGAGGTCGGCAACCCGAGCGCGGTGCTCGACGGCGACATCGACGGCTTCCTCGACGCCGGCATCCGCTGGCGCAAGCAGACCGCCAACGCCTGATCGGCGCGGGGGGTGTTCGCGCGACCGCTCACCGTGCGCGAACGCCCGCTGCTCCACCCGGGTGGACCGGGCAACCGGGGCTTCACGAGACCGGTGGGTAGTATGCCGAATCGTGATCCGGCTCGAAGAGGTTTCCAAGGTCTACAAGACCTCGACGCGGCCCGCGCTCGAGCGGGTGTCCGTCGACATCGAAAAGGGTGAGTTCGTCTTCCTCATCGGTCCTTCGGGATCGGGGAAGTCGACCTTCCTCCGGCTGCTGCTGCGCGAAGAGACGCCGAGCAAGGGCCGCGTGATGGTGTCCAACTTCGACGTCGCCAAGCTGGCCCGCCGCCGGGTCCCCCGCCTGCGGCAGACCATCGGCTGCGTGTTCCAGGACTTCCGTCTGCTGGCCAACAAGACCGTCGCGGAGAACGTCGCGTTCGCCCTCGAGGTCATCGGCAAGCCCGGCCCGACCATCAAGAAGGTCGTCCCCGAGGTGCTCGAGCTCGTCGGGCTCGACGGCAAGGCCGACCGGCTGCCGAACGAGCTCTCCGGTGGTGAGCAGCAGCGCGTCGCGATCGCGCGCGCGTTCGTGAACCGGCCGCTGGTGCTGCTCGCCGACGAGCCGACCGGGAACCTGGACCCCGACACCAGCCAGGACATCATGCTGCTGCTGGAGCGGATCAACCGCACCGGCACGACCGTCCTGATGGCGACCCACGATCACTCCATCGTGGACTCCATGCGGCGCCGAGTCGTCGAGCTGCAGCTCGGCCGGGTGATCCGCGACGACGCCCGAGGCGTCTACGGCATCGGTCGCTGAGACCCGCCCACCCCGCACCGACCCCGACCCCAAGGACCTGCACCCGCCATGCGCGCCAGTTTCGTCTTCAGTGAGGTAGTCACCGGCCTGCGCCGGAACATCACGATGACCATCGCGATGATGCTGACCACGGCCGTGTCACTCGCCATGCTCGGCGGCGGCCTGCTGGCCGTGCGCACGATCGACAAGATGAAGTCCAACTTCCTCGCCGACGTCGAGGTTTCCGTCTACCTCACCGACGACATCAGCACGACGGACAAGAACTGCGCGCAGGCGCTGTGCCAGTCACTGCGGTCGGACCTGCAGAGCAACAGCGGCGTCGAGTCGGTCGTGTTCGAGAACCGGGACCAGGCCTACGACCGGTTCAAGAAGATCTTCGAGAGCCAGCCGGAGCTGATCGCGCTCACCGGCCCCGAGTCGCTGCCCGCGTCGCTGCACGTGAAGCTGAAGGACCCGGACCGCAGCGACTCGATCGTGCAGGAGTACGCGACCAAGCCGGGCGTGCGGAAGGTCGACGACCAGAAGAAGTTCCTCGACCGCGTGTTCAACGCCTTCAACGGCGTCCGGAACATGGCGTTCGGCGCCGCGCTCATCATGGCCATCGCGGCGCTGCTGCTGATCGCGAACACGATCCAGGTGTCGGCGTTCACGCGGCGCACGGAGGTCGGCATCATGCGGCTGGTCGGCGCGACGCGGTGGTACACGCAGCTACCGTTCCTCCTGGAGGCGGTGGTCGCCGGCGCGGTCGGTGCGATCCTCGGGATCATCATGCTCATCATCACGAAGGCCGGCTTCCTCGATTCGGTCTTCACCGGTGACGTGTTCCCGAAGATCACGATGCTGGAGCTGCTGTTCCCGGTGGCGCCGATCCTGCTCGCGGTGTCCGTGGTGATCTCCGCCATCACCGGTTACGTCACGCTGCGCCTGTACGTCCGGCACTAGCGTTTAACCGGCTGCTCGTCCTACCCGGAATCACGTAGAGTGGTCGTATGCCCAAGGAACGTGGCCAGAAGGTGATCGTGTCGAACCGCAAGGCGCGGCACGATTACTCCATCATCGACACCTACGAGTGCGGTCTCGTGCTCGTCGGTACCGAGGTGAAGAGCCTGCGCGAGGGCAAGGCGTCCCTGGCGGACGCGTTCGCGACGGTCGACGACGGCGAAGTGTGGCTGCGCAACGTGCACATCCCGGAGTACACGCAGGGCACGTGGACCAACCACACCCCGCGCCGGACCCGGAAGCTGCTGCTGCACCGGCGCGAGATCGAGAAGCTCATCGGCAAGACCAAGGAGAGCGGGCTTTCCCTGGTGCCGCTGTCGATGTACTTCAAGGACGGCAAGGTCAAGGTCGAGATCGCGCTGGCCCAGGGCAAGAAGGCCTACGACAAGCGCCAGACGCTCGCCAAGCGCGACGCGGACCGGGACATCAGGAAGGCCATGGGCCGCGCGTTGAAGGGCCGGTTCACGGAGTGACGGCGGGCCCGGCTTCGGATGCCGACGTCGCCGCGTGGACGGCGTCGCTGGGCCTGCCGGGCCTGGTCGACCTGCACGTCCACTTCCTGCCGAAACCGGTGATGGACAAGGTCTGGGCGTACTTCGACCGGGCTTCGACGCACTACGGCACCGAGTGGCCGGTGCACTACCGGACGTCCGAAGAGGAGCGTCTGGCGACGCTGCGGTCGCTCGGGGTGGTGCGGTTCGCGCCGCTGGTCTACCCGCACAAGCCGGGGATGGCGGAGTGGCTGACGTCGTGGGCGCTCGAGTTCGCCGCGCAGGTGCCGGACGCCGTGCCGACCGGGACGTTCTACCCCGAGCCCGGCGCCGGGTCCGCTGTGGACGGTGCGCTGCGCGCCGGCGCCCGGGTGTTCAAGGCGCACGTGCAGGTGGGCGCGTACGACCCGCGTGACGACCTGCTGAAGCCGGTGTGGGGCGCGCTCGCCGACGCCGGTGTCCCCGTGGTCGTCCACTGTGGACACGGACCGTTGCGGGGCGACTTCACCGGGTTGTCGGTCTTCGAAGAGGTGCTGGCGCGCCACCCGGACTTGACGGCCGTGCTCGCTCACTCGGCGATGCCCGAGTTCGGGACGGCCTTCGAGCTCCTGGCGAAGTACCCGCGGGTGCACCTGGACACGACGATGGTGGGCGTCCCGTTCGCCGAGGCGATGTCGCCGCTGCCACCGGACTGGACGGCGCGGCTGGCGGAGTTCGCCGACCGCGTCGTGCTCGGCACGGACTTCCCGAACATCCCGTACTCCTACGCGACGCAGCTGCAGGCGATCGCCGGCTGGGCGGCCGACGATCGCCTGGGCGAGCCGTTCCTGCGGGCGGTCCTGCACGACACCCCGCTGCGCCTGCTCAACGCTTGAGCGCGACCCGCTCGCTCACCGCGACCGCGCGGCCCAGGTAGCGGGTGCCGAGCGCGGTCACCGGGATCCGCTTGCCCGCCAGGAGGAACCCGGCCGTCGCGAGGACCACCCACGGCACCGGACCGTGCGCGATGCCGTCCGAAAGCGGCGCGAACCCGTGCGCGGCCAGCCCGAGCAGGCCACCGGAAACCAGGAGCCCGGCGACGACCAGCTGCGGGAGCTTCGCGGTGATCTCACCGGTGTCGCGCTGCATCTCGAAGTGCGCGAACAGCCGCAGCAGGCCGAGCAGCACCATTCCGCACACGGCGAACCACGCGGGCGCCATGACCAGCCAGAGCAGCGTTCCCGGCGCCGGGGTTTCGTAGCCGAGGCCGTACACCGTCACACCGGCCACCACGATCAGCGCCGGCATGTGCCAGAGGTAGACGCTCATGAACCGCGCGCCGAGCCAGCTGAGCGCGTGGCCGATGCCGGGACGTTCGGCGAGCGCGTTGAGCTGCGGGCGGAAGGCGAGCAGCAGGCCGATCTGGCCGACGGCGAGGAAGGCGAGCAGCACGGTCGGCGGGCTCATGTTCGACACCGGCGCGCCGGGCATCCCGATCATGCTGGCCGGGTACGGGCCGAACGCGACCATCAGCGCGGTGATCCCGAAGCCGGCGGCCGAGAGCGTGAGGGCGGCGCGGCGGGTGAGCGTGCCGAGGCGGCCTTCGACGTAGTGGAACCCGAGCTGGTGGACGGCGACCCAGACGAAGATCGCGTTGGCGTAACCGATGTAGCCGAGGTCGTTGAAGCGCGCGACGTCCACGAGGATGCCCGCGGCGCCCATGACGAGCGGAACCTTCAGGCCCCAGCGCCGGTGCGCGGCGACCATCAGCGGCGTCAGCAGCACGACGAGCACGTACACGGCGAGGAACCACAGCAGCTGCGCGGCGATCGCGCTGCCGACCTGCAGCGGTTGCGGCGGGACACCGAGGCCGCGCAGGAAGTCCGGGACGACGAGCCAGACCGCCATCAACGGCAGCACCGGCACCATCAGCCGCTTGATGCGGGCGGCGAGCCACGTCCGCGTGGATTCCGCGCGGCGGAAGGAAATCAGGTTCGCGGCGCCGCCGGCGAAGAAGACGAGCGGCATGACCTGGCTGAGCCAGGTGACGATCCACCACCCCGGCGTCGCGAGTGCGTTCCCGGTGGCGAGGCGGCCGTCGGAGTAGGAGAGCACCGGCATGACCCAGTGCTGGGCGATGACGGCGAGGATGGCCCCCGCCCGGACGACGTCGAGGAAGCGGTCCCGGCTCGTTTGCATGCTGCTGAGCTTGGCCGGTCCGGGGTTCCGGGACAGCGGTGCTGACCGGCGTCTTCGGGGTCCTGTTCACCCCCGCCGGATACGGGGGTTCTCCCTACCTCAGCCCGTCCGGCTCGGGTTCGTGCTGCGTCGCGGCGACGCGGTACTCCCAGCCGTGATCGGTCTGCCCGAGCTCGTAACGGGTCTCGATCTTCGGGCCGCCGTGCAGGTGGATGTGCCGGATCACGGTGCCGGGAACGGGCTCGGCGTCCCCGAGCTCCTGGACGCGGCCGTCGAGCGGGCCGCCGAAGAAGCGGACTTCATCGGTCATCTGCTCGCTCCTCTCGCCGGCGGGTCCGCTCATGGTAGGTGAGCGGTGCTGGGGGTGCCGCCCGCGGAACGGGTGACCGTGAGTCCACCCTACGGGACTTTTGGTCACTGATCGTCGGCTCCGGGGGCAAGTCCGCACGGTGGCGGCGGGTCAGAGGAACCACGTGTCGGAGCCGCGGGTGAGCAGCCACCAGAGGGAGGCGTCGACGCCGGAGAGGAAGTCGCGGTCGCCGCCCGGCCGGTGCAGCGCGCCGGTGACCAGGTGGTGTTCGGCTTCGACTTCCGCGGCCGTCGGCCGGGGGCCGCGCCATTCGCCGCGGAGGACGGGGGTGGTTTTCGCGAAGCCCTGCGTCCACCCGAGCGCGTGGATCGCACCACGGCGGAGGGCGGTCTTTTCCCGGTCCACGGCGGAGCGGAGCAGCGCGATGACCTCGGCGTCGTCGCGTAGCCGCGGTTGCGGGGCGGCCAGTCCCAGCGCGGCCACCACCGTTGCCGGGGATTCCGGTGTCCGCTCGACGATTTCGAGCACGATGCCGGACGGCCACCGGAACACGGTGTCCACGCCGCTGATCCAGATGTCGGGCTCGTCGCCGGTGCTGCCGTTGCGCCACAGCTGGGCGAAGAAGCTGCCGGCCGGCGGGTCCCAGCCCCAGACGCTCTGCTCTTCCCAGCCGGGGAGGTCGATCCCGTCCCGGAACTCCTGGCCGGCCCGGCAGTCGTGGTTGCGCGAAGCGGTGTTCATGACGGCTCCCCCTGCACAGTCCTCGTTTGACGGACAAGACCCCCGGGTCAGCGGCCCAGGTACGTCAGCACCGCCCGGACGCGGCGGTGTTCCTCCGCGCTCGCCTCGAGGCCGAGCTTCGAGAAGATGTTCCCGATGTGCTTCTCCACCGCGCCGTGCGAGACGACGAGCGAGTTCGCGATCGCCGTGTTCGACAGGCCCTGGGCCATCAGTCCCAGCACCTCCGACTCGCGGGCCGTCAGCGCGTCCAGCGGGTTGCGGCGGCCGCGGGCCATCAGCTGGGCGATGACGTCCGGGTCGATCGCCGTGCCGCCGTTCGCGACCCGGCGGACCGCGTCCAGGAAGTCCGCGACGTCCGCGACGCGCTCCTTCAGCAGGTAGCCGACGCCGCCCGCGCCCCCCGAGAGGAGCTCCACCGCGTACGACTCCTCGACGTACTGCGAGAGGACCAGCACCGGGAGCCCCGGGATCTCCTTGCGCGCCGCCAGCGCCGCGCGCAGGCCCTCGTCGGTGAACGTCGGGGGCATGCGGACGTCCACGATCGCCAGGTCAGGGCGGTGTTCCTTGATCGCGCCGAGCAGGTCGTCGCCGTTGTCCACGGCCGCGGCCGTCTCGATGCCCTCGTCGGCGAGCAGGCGCATGACCCCCGCCCGCAGCAGGACGGCGTCTTCGGCGATGACTACCCGCATCCGGCCCCCAAGCTCGTGGATGAACGGGGCCCAGCCTATTCACCACTGGCAGGGGAGGTCAGCCCGGATCACCGTCGGCCCGCCCACCGGGCTGACGACCGTGATCACGCCGTCGATCGTCGCGGCGCGGTCGGCGAGGCCGGCCAGACCGCCGCCGGGGCGCACCTCGGCGCCGCCGTGACCGTTGTCGGTGATCTCGACGACCACGTGGTCGTCGGTCCGCCACACCTTCACGCCCGCTTCGGTCGCGCCGGCGTGCTTCGCGATGTTCGTCAGGGTCTCGCCGACGATGAAGTACGCCGTCGTCTCGACCGCCGCCGGCGGGCGGGGCTCGACGTCGACCCGCACGTCCACCGGGATCGGCGACTTCGCCGCCTGCGCCGAGAGCGCGGCGTCCAGCCCGCGGTCGCCGAGGACGGCCGGGTAGATGCCGCGGGCGAGGTCGCGCAGCTCGGACACCGCGAGCTTGGCGTCCGCGTGGGCCTCGTCGATCAGCTCCCGCACCGACTCCGGGTCGTGGTCGAACTTCGCCTTCGCCCGGCCCAGGCTCATCGCGACCGCGACCAGCCGCTGCTGGGCGCCGTCGTGCAGGTCGCGCTCGATGCGCCGGCGCTCGGCTTCGGCCGCGTCGACACCGCGTGCTCGCGACGCCTGCAGCCGCTCGGCCTTCTGCTCCAGCCGCTTCGTGCGGTCCGGCCCCAGCAGCGCGAGCCCCAGCTCACCGTGCAGCCAGCCCAGCCACGGCGTCACCCAGACCGCCATCGGCAGCAGCACGATCGACGCCAGCGCGATCCCCAGCTCCACGCACGCCAGCGGGAACGCGACCATCAGGTACGCCAGGTCACGCCACGTCGTCGGGTCGCTCAGCCGCACCACCCAGCGGCGCAGCAGCGGCTGCCCCTCTTCGTACGGCCGCCGCTGCGCCGGCGGCAACGGCACCCGCAGCATCGTGCCCAGCCAGCCCCGCTCGCGGTCGCCCGACCAGCGGATGAAGCTCGTCGTCGCCAGCAGGATCGGGAACCCGATCCACACCACGGCCGTCGAGACCCCCACCGCCAGCCCGGTCACGATCAGCACGAACTGCAGGATCCGGAAGACGAAGCTGACGATCATGTACACGATCGTGCGAGCCGGGTGCGGCCGCGGGTGCTCCACCGGTGCTGCCTCGGTCATCCCGCCACCAGGTTCTTCTCTTCCGCGTCTTCCCACCAGCGCTCCATCCGGCGGCGCTGCGCCACGGTCGGCCCCAGCAGCGCGTTCGCCAGCCGGGCGTGCGTCCCCGCCAGCGCCTTCGTCAGCGCGACCGACAACGCGATGAACAGCACCCCCAGCGCCGCCCACGGTAACGCTTCCAGCGTCGAGTCCACGGTCAGCCACCGCAGGTCATCCGCCGGGAAGTAGTACGCACCGCCGGGCAGCCACCGGAAGTAGATCGGCAGCCCCGCCAGCGCCAGGCTCGTCGACCAGAAGACCGTCACCAGCACGAACTCGACCAGCCCGAGCGGGAAGAGGACGAAGAAGTACGCCAGGTCACGCCACGTCGACGGGTCCTTCAACCGCGCCTTCCACCGGAGCTTCTGACCTTCGGCGGGCAGCGGCAGGTACGGCAGATCGATGTACCGGTCCAGCAGCGCGTACACCCGGGCACGCTCCAGCCGCGCGGCCCCCCGCACGGCCAGGACCAGCAGCGCGAGCAGACCCACACCCACCCACACCACCGCGGTGCCCAGGCCGGCCGCCGTGAACGACGTCAGCAAAGCGAACGCCACCACCCCCAGCGGCAGGTTCATCAGCAGGAACACCACCGAACCACCGAACGGCGGATCCCGCCTGTCGCTCACCATGACCGGCTCCCTTCTGTCTCGCTCAAGCATCACCTGCCAGGCGAGCGGCCGACATGGTGCGCGCGGGCATCCTCGCGGTAGGGCTGGCCCTACCGGAGTAAAGAGGTGGCGGGACGCGTTATGATGGTCAGGTTGTGTCCCATCAAGGGGGTGAACGGTTTCGACTTTGGACGTTGATTCAGGAGAAGCGTGCCGGTGCAGGCGAGAGACCACCGTAAGCGTCATCGCAACCAAATAAGCGCCGACTCCAGTCAGCGCGAGTACGCCCTCGCCGCCTGAGCGAGTGCGTCTCTGTCGGCCCGGGTTCGCCTCCGGCCCGGGTACCGGCATCAGCTAGGAGGCTCAGCGGCAGTCCCGGCCACGGGGAACTGCCGTGAAGCAAACAGTGGCTGGGCTCGTCACCTCGGCTTGTTCGCGTGACCGAGGGGGCCAAGTAGAGACGTAGCGGACTGCGCACGGAGAAGTCCTGTTGATACGCCAGAGGACCCGGGTTCAATTCCCGGCACCTCCACTGCGAGAAGGCCTACGCCCCTTCGGGGCTTGGGCCTTCTCTCGTTCTCGGGTGTTTTTCCGGGGGTCGAACCCCCAGACCCCCGCCAGGCGGGCTTCGCCCCCTGGACCCCTTCCTGGGGCTGCCGCCCCTTGCCCCCGCCGGTGGTGCGGGTTGGGGGGTAGAGGGACTTGATTTGGAGTGGGGCACGGTGGGGGCATGGGGATCGCTTGGCTGCGATGCACTTGTCGAACGCCGTTCGGAGGGCTGGGGCCAGCTGCGCTGGAGGCCGTCATGACCGCGTAGCCCGCTACGTAGAAGCGGTCGTTGTTCCAGATCGGTCCGTACGTTCCGTCGATCGGGGTGCCGTGGAGGGGCCAGTGGACGTCGGTGGCTTGGCCGGTCGGGTCGTCGATCTTCTGGGGGCAGTTCGCCTGCTGGAGGACTTCGGTTCGGGCGCACGATGTGAGCCGGTCTGGACTGCCGTCAGGACCGCTTCGTTGCTTGATCCTGCTGGCCGGGGCTCCGTTTTTGGGTGATATCACGTCCGGGGTGGGAACTCGGGAGCGACGACGCCGCTGCCAGGACCAGTACGGCCGCTTCGGCTGCTTTGAGGACTTTGAGCGGGGTCCGCGTCGGACCGGCGGTTCCGCGGGTGGGTGAACGCTTGCGCTCTCTGCGTTGTGGGCCTGGCTCAGATGGGGCTGTTTGCTCTCCGTGTTCTGTCATGCGCTATACGGTGTGACGGGGCCCACTTGCGGGTGAAGTTTTTGTGAGTGTCATGCTGAGGGCCCGACCTTGGCCCTGCACCCGTGGGGCTGGAAGTAGGTGGCCCGATGACCTGGGCACGGCACAGTGGCAGCACCAGCGCCCACGATGAAGACAGTCGGATGGGGGTTTTGCGGGCCGAGGAGGCCGAACGGCTCGCCGCGGAGCACTCTCGGGCTCTCGTTACCGTTGCCGGGCACTCGACCAACTCCCGGGAGTGCGCTGAGCTGCTCGACATGCTCGGGCTCGACGCCGGGTTGTGGCGGGAGCGCTGACCTCAGCGCAGGTCCGCCGCGTGGACCACCTTGTTCCGGCCGGTCTCCTTCGCCCGGTACAGGGCCGCGTCCGCCGCGTCCAAGAGGTCCTGGAGTGACCTGCCCGCTTTCGGGTAGACGGCGACGCCGATCGACACCGACAGGTCCGTGATCGACGACTGCCCCACCGGGACGGTCAGGACGCTGATCGCCCGGCGGATGCGCTCGGCCACCGCGCCGCAATCAGGCCGGCCGGTTCCCGGCAGGAGGACGACGAACTCTTCGCCTCCGAACCGGCCCACCGCGTCGTCGCGGCCGCGGACCGCCGAGACGATCGCCTCGGCCGTCGAAGACAGGACCGTGTCGCCGGCCAGGTGGCCGTACGTGTCGTTGACCTGCTTGAAGTGGTCGAGGTCGAGCATCAACAGGCCGACCGTCCCGTCGTGGCGCTCCGCGTCCGCCAGTGCTCGTTCGGTCAGGGCCCGCCACCTGCGGATGGTGTAGAGGCCCGTCTTCTCGTCGCGCTGCGCCGCCGCTTCCAGCTGCTTCACCAGGACCGTCCGGTGCAGCAGGAGCACCGGTGGCAGCACCAGGACCACCATGCCCGGCAACGTCGCCAGTGCGAGGCCGTTCAACGCGCCCAGGCACAGCGTCGCGGCCTCCAGGCCGTTGTCCGACCAGGTGCCGAACAGCTCGACCACCGACCGCCCGACGATCCGGCGGGCCGGGAGCACCAGCAGTGCGTTCACGACGAAGAACGTCACCCCGGCCGCCGCGACCAGCCACGCGCCGGTCCAGCCGCGGGTGACCGCCGCGCGGACGTCCGCCACCTCGGTCAGGTCCAGCACTCCCTGGGCCGCGTAACAGGACAGCAGGATGATCGCCGCGT
Source organism: Amycolatopsis sp. NPDC049159 (assembly GCF_040648295.1). Lineage (NCBI taxonomy): Bacteria > Bacillati > Actinomycetota > Actinomycetes > Pseudonocardiales > Pseudonocardiaceae > Amycolatopsis > Amycolatopsis sp. NPDC049159. Next base: position 198,581 of record NZ_JBEZDL010000020.1, on the reverse strand, counting down.
TGCTGCACGTCCGGGACGGCGGGACGCGCTGCAGCCGGTACCAGCTGCGCAGCGCCAGGTGCAGGTACAGGCCGCCGACCAGAACGGCGAGCAACAGCGGGGGGAGCACCAGGACGCCGGCGAACGTCCAGACCGACGTCATGTTGATGTGCGGGGTCTTCGCCGCCCGGCGCTGGCTGCGCTCGACCCGGCGTCCCGCCTCCGCCTGGACCACGCCGAGGGCCAGCAGCGCGCCGAGCACGGTCAGCGAGCGCTGGTCGACGGCGATCGGTGACGGCCGGGAAGCGAGTGTCACGGCCAAGGCTTCGCTCGCCAGGCAGTACACGACGATCCGAGGCCGCTGCTTCCACAACGCCCACTGCGCGGGTGGGACGAGCACACCACGGGATCGAAGGCGATCAGGACGGCGTTACTGCGCGACCGGGTGGCCGCCGATGCGGGTGGTCAGCTCGGCGGCCGTCGCCGCCACCTCGGTCGCCAGCTCCGGCCACGTCTCCTCGCACGGGTCCGTCGCGCAGTGGTGGCGCAGCGTCACGCTGATCGCCGCCATCGGGCGGGCACCGTGGTCGAAGACCGGGCAGGCCACCGAGGCGAAACCCGCCGTGACGTGGCCGTCCTCGACCGACCAGCCGAGGCGGCGCTCCGCGGTCAGCGTGCGGCGCAGGTCGGCCAGCGTTCCCGGGCCGCGGCCGGTGCGGAGCACGAACGCCGCCGCCGAAGGGAACAGCGCACGGACGTGCGGGGCGGGCAGGTGGCGCAGGATCGCGCGGCCGGACGCCGTCAGCTGTGCGGGCAGGCGGACGCCGACCTCGGTCACCAGCGTCTCCGGGCGGAGCGGGCGCTCCTTGATCAGGTACAGCGACTCGCTGCCGTGCAGCACGCCGAGGTGCGCGGTGTGTCCGACGCGGTCGACGAGCTTGCGCAGCAACGGCCCGGCGAGCCGCTCGAGGGGGTCGTGCCGCAGGTACGCCGAGCCGAGCTCGAAGGCCGCGATGCCCAGGCCGTAGCGGCGTTCGGCGGGCAGGTGGACGACGAAACCGGCGGCTTCCAGCTCGTTGAGCAGGTGGTACGTCGTCGAGCGGGGGAGGCCCGCCTCGCGCGCGATCGCCGCCGCCGTCACCGGGCCGGGGCGCGTCGCGAGCAGGCGCAGCACCGCGAGGCCGCGGCGCAGCGCCGGGACCTCGCTGCTGTCACCCATGGCCCGACCCTAGCGTCTGGGATACCAGACAGAACCACCCCGTGGGCCATCCCACCAGCGGGAAGGACGATGTCCAATGAGCCCATGCCGGAAACTGTGCTCCTGGGCCTCGAACCCCTCACCGCCGCCCAGGTCGTCGACGTCGTCCGTGGCTACGCGCCGGTCAGGCTTACGGACGCGGCCGAGAAGACCCTCGCCGCGACCCGCCAGCACATCGAGAACCTCGCCCACGCCGTCACGCCCACCTACGGCGTCTCGACCGGCTTCGGCGCGCTGGCCACCCGCCACATCCCGGTCGAGAGCCGGACCGCGCTGCAGCGCAGCCTGATCCGCTCGCACGCCGCCGGCGCCGGACCCGCCGTCGAGGCCGAGGTCGTCCGCGCGCTGATGCTGCTGCGGCTGCGGACCCTCGCCAGCGGGTACACCGGCGTCCGGCCGGGCACCGCGCAAACGCTTGCGGCCCTGCTCAACGCCGGCATCACCCCGATCGTCCACGAGTACGGCTCGCTCGGCTGCTCCGGCGACCTCGCGCCGCTGGCCGCCGTCGCGCTCGCGCTGATGGGCGAGGGCCAGGTGACGTACCGGGGCGAGCTCGTCGAAGCCGGCGAAGCGCTGAAGGACGCCGGGATCGAGCCGGTCGTGCTCGCCGAGAAGGAGGGTCTCGCCCTCACCAACGGCACCGACGGCATGCTCGGCATGCTCCTGCTCGCCGCCGCCGACCTGCACCGGCTCTTCGACATCGCCGACCTGACCGCCGCGATGAGCGTCGAGGCGCTGCTCGGTACCGACCGCGCCTTCGCCGCCGACCTCCAGGCGCTGCGGCCGCACCCCGGGCAGGCGCTGTCGGCCGAACGGATGTGGCAGGCGCTGCAGGGCTCGAAGATCGTCGAGAGCCACCGCGGCCCGGACTGCAACCGCGTCCAGGACGCCTATTCGCTGCGCTGCTCCCCGCAGGTGCACGGCGCCGCGCGCGACAGCCTCGCGCACGCCGAGCTCGTCGGGGAGCGCGAGCTGATGTCCGCTGTGGACAATCCCGTCGTGCTGGCCGACGGCCGCGTCGAGTCCAACGGCAACTTCCACGGCGCGCCCGTCGCGTACGTGCTGGACTTCCTGGCCATCCCGATCGCGGACGTCGCCAGCATCGCCGAGCGCCGCACCGACCGGATGCTCGACAAGGCGCGCTCGCACGGCCTGCCGCCGTTCCTCGCGCACGACCCCGGCGTCGACTCCGGACACATGATCGCGCAGTACACGCAGGCTGCCGTGGTCAGCGAGCTCAAGCGGCTCGCCGTGCCCGCGTCCGTCGACTCGATCCCGAGCAGCGCCATGCAGGAGGACCACGTCTCCATGGGCTGGTCGGCCGCGCGGAAGCTGCGCAAGGCCGTCGACGGCCTGACCACCGTGCTCGCGATCGAGCTGCTGACCGCGGCCCGCGCGCTGGACTTCCGCGCGCCGCTCGAGCCGTCGCCGGTCACCGGCCGCGTCCGGGACCTGCTCCGCACGAAGGTCGCGGGCCCCGGCCCCGACCGGCACCTGGCGCCCGAGATCGCGGCCGCCGAAGAACTCGTCCGCTCCGGCGCCGTCCTCGACGCCGCCCGTCTGGAGGTCTGAGAATGTCCCGCGTAGTCCGTGCCGCCCGCGGCACCCAGCTCACCGCCAAGTCGTGGCAGACCGAAGCCGCGCTGCGGATGTTCCACAACAACCTCGACCCCGACGTCGCCGAGCGGCCGGAGGACCTGGTCGTCTACGGGGGCACCGGCAAGGCCGCGCGCAACTGGGCCAGCTTCGACGCGATCACCCGCGAACTGACCACTTTGGACGTCGACGAGACGCTGCTCGTCCAGTCCGGCAAGCCGGTCGGCGTCTTCCGCACGCACGAGTGGGCGCCGCGCGTGCTCATCGCGAACTCGAACCTGGTGGGGGACTGGGCGACCTGGCCCGAATTCCGCCGGCTCGAGCAGCAGGGCCTGACGATGTACGGGCAGATGACCGCGGGTTCGTGGATCTACATCGGCACCCAGGGCATCCTCCAGGGCACGTACGAAACGTTCGCCGCCGTGGCGAAGAAGAAGTTCGGCGGGACGCTGAAAGGCACCCTCACCGTGACCGCCGGCCTCGGCGGGATGGGCGGCGCGCAGCCCCTCGCGGTGACCATGAACGACGGGGTCGCGCTCGTCATCGAGTGCGACCCGCAGCGCGCGCACCGCCGCGTCGAGACGCGCTACCTCGACGAGGTGGCCGACGACCTCGACGACGCCATCGCCCGGGTCACCAAGGCCAAGCGCGAGAAGCGGCCGCTGTCGGTCGGCGTCGTCGGGAACGCGGCCGAGGTGCTGCCGGAGCTGCTGCGCCGCGACGTCGAGGTCGACATCGTGACCGACCAGACGTCCGCGCACGACCCGCTTTCCTACCTGCCCAAGGGCATCGCCGTCGAGGACTGGCACGACTACGCGGCCAAGAAGCCGGACGAGTTCACCGACCGCTCGCGCGAGTCGATGGCCGACCACGTCGACGCCATGCTCGGGTTCCTCGGCAAGGGCGCGGAAGTCTTCGACTACGGCAACTCCCTGCGCGGCGAGGCGAAGCTCGGCGGCTGCGAGCGCGCGTTCGACTTCCCCGGGTTCGTGCCCGCCTACATCCGGCCGCTGTTCTGCGAGGGCAACGGCCCGTTCCGCTGGGCCGCGCTCTCCGGCGACCCCGAGGACATCGCCGCGACCGACCGCGCGATGCTGGAACTGTTCCCGGAGAACGAATCCCTCGCCCGCTGGATCAAGCTGGCCGGTGAGCGCGTGGCGTTCCAGGGGCTCCCGGCGCGGATCTGCTGGCTCGGCTACGGCGAACGCCACCTGGCCGGCCTGCGGTTCAACGAAATGGTCGCCAGCGGTGAGCTCAAGGCGCCGGTCGTCATCGGCCGCGACCACCTCGACTCCGGTAGCGTCGCCTCGCCGTACCGCGAGACCGAGGGCATGGCCGACGGGTCCGACGCGATCGCCGACTGGCCACTGCTGAACGCGCTGGTCAACACCTCCTCCGGGGCCAGCTGGGTGTCGATCCACCACGGCGGCGGCGTCGGCATGGGCCGGTCCATCCACGCCGGGCAGGTCAGCGTCGCCGACGGGACGGCCTTGGCCGCGCAGAAGCTGGAGCGCGTCCTCACCAACGATCCGGGCATGGGCGTCATCCGGCACGTCGACGCCGGGTACGACCGCGCGAACGAAGTCGCCGACGAGCGCGGCGTGCGGGTGCCGATGCGGGAGCAGGCGTGACGGCCTCCGGGCTGCTCGCGGAAATCGACGACGTCGGGCGTGACCCGAAACGCGGCGGCTACTCGCGGCACGCCTTCGACGCGCCCGAGCAAGACCTGCGCGCGTGGTTCGGCGAGCGGGCGCTGGGGCTCGGGCTGGACGTCGACACCGACCACAACGGCAACATCTGGGCGTGGTGGGGGCCGCCGGGGCCGGACGCCGTCGTCACCGGCAGCCACCTCGACTCGGTGCCCGGCGGCGGTGCGTTCGACGGCCCGCTCGGCGTCGTCAGCGCGCTGGCCGCGGTGGAATCCTTGCAGGCGCGGGGTTTCCGGCCGGGGAAGCCGTTCGCGGTCGTCGTGTTCACCGAGGAGGAGGGCGGCCGGTTCGGCGTCCCGTGCCTCGGTTCGCGGCTGCTCACCGGCACGATCGACGCCGACAAGGCACGCGGGTTGCGGGACGCCGACGGCGTCACGTTCGCCGAGGCCGCCGGGCGGTCCGGCTTCGACCCGGCCCTGATCGGCGCCGACCCCGAACGGCTCGGGCTGGTCGGGAAGTTCGTCGAGCTGCACGTCGAGCAGGGGCGCGGGCTGATCGACCTCGGCGCTCCGGTGGCGGTCGGGAACACGGTGATCGCGCACGGCCGGTGGCGGTTTTCCTTCGCGGGGCAGGGGAACCACGCCGGGGCGACACTGCTCGCCGACCGGGCCGACCCGATGCTGCCCGCCGCCGCGACGGTCACCGCCGTCCGGCGGCTGGCCCGCGCGGTGCCGGACGCGCGGGCGACCGTCGGGCGGCTCGTGCCGACGCCGGGCGGCACCAACGTCATCGCGTCCACTGTGGACCTCTGGCTCGACGCGCGGGTGCCGGGGACCGTGACCCCCGCGTTGGTCGAGGACATCACGTGGGTGGCCGAGGCGGCGGCGGCGGAAGAAGGTTGCCGGGTGGAGGTGACCCGGGAGTCCTATTCGGACGATGTGGTGTTCGACGATCGGCTGCGCGACGACCTCGGCGGGTGGCTCGGCGGGCCGCCGGAGCTGCCGACCGGCGCCGGGCACGACGCCGCGATCCTCGCCGGGTTCGTCCCGGCCGGGATGCTCTACGTGCGCAACCCGACCGGGATCAGCCACTCGCCGGAGGAGTTCGCCGAGACCGCCGACGTCGAAGCGGGCGCGGCGGCGCTGGCCACGGTCCTGGAACGGCTGGCGCGATGACCTCCGGCCCGCGGGGGCGCCCCCCGTCTCCAGCCTATCGTCAGGCACCGACAGTTTTCTGGTGCGAACAGGCGTGGCTGCCGGCCGGGATCGCGTCCGGCGTGCGGATCGACGTTGCCGACGGCCGGATCACGGGCGTGACCCCGGATTCGCCGCGCACGGGCACCGTGCTCGAAGGCCTGACGCTGCCGGGGTTCGCGAACGGGCACTCGCACGCCTTCCACCGGGCGCTGCGCGGGCGGACGCACCACGAACGCGGCACGTTCTGGACGTGGCGGGAGCGGATGTACGCGCTCGCGTCCCGGCTCGACCCCGACACCTACTACCGGCTGGCGCGCGGGGTCTACGCCGAGATGGTCCTGGGCGGGTACACCAGCGTGGGGGAGTTCCACTACCTGCACCACGCGCCCGGCGGGAAGCCCTACGCCGACCCGAACGCGATGGGGGCGGCGCTGCGGGAGGCCGCAGCCGACGCGGGGATCCGGCTGACGCTGCTGGACACGTGCTACCTGGCGGGCGGCATCGGCGTCGAGCCCGACGAGGTCCAGCGGCGGTTCTCCGACGGCTCGGCCTCGGCGTGGGCTTCACGGGTGGCGTCGTTGCGGGAAGACGAGCTGTTCCGCGTCGGCGCCGCGATCCATTCGGTGCGCGCGGTTCCGGCCGAGGAATTGTCGCTTGTGGACAGTCCGCGGGTGGTGCACGTCCACCTGTCGGAGCAGCGGGCCGAGAACGAGCAGTGCCTGGCCGCGTACGGGCGCACGCCCACCGAGCTGCTGCACGAGCGCGGGGTGCTGACCGACCGGCTGGTCGCCGTGCACGCCACGCACCTCACGGCGTCGGACGTCGAGCGGCTGCGCGGGGCGCGGGCCTGCTTCTGCCCGACCACCGAACGCGACCTCGGCGACGGCATCGGCCCGGCCCGCGCCCTGCGGGACGCCGGGGTGCGGCTGAGCGTCGGCAGCGACAGCAACGCCGTCGTCGACGCCTTCGAAGAAACCCGCGCGCTGGAGCTGGACGACCGGCTGGCCAGCGAGGAACGCGGCCGGTTCACCGCCGAGGAACTCCTCGAAGCGGGCACCGACCACGCCGCGACCGGGTGGTCCGAGGTCGGCGCGCTCGCCGAGGGGGCGGGCGCGGACCTCGTCACCGTGACCCTGGATTCGGTGCGGACGGCCGGGATCGAGCCCTCGGGCGTGGTGTTCGCCGCGTCCGGCGCCGACGTCCGGCACGTCGTCGTGGCGGGCCGCGAGGTCGTGCGCGAAGGCGCGCACCAGTTGGTCGAACGACCGGAAACCGTCCTGGCCAAGGAGATCGAGGAACTGTGGCAGTCCTGATCACGGGTATCGGCGAGCTCACCACGAACGACCCCGAGCTGGGCCGGTTGTCCGACGCGGCCTTGGTGCTGGACGGCTCGCGCGTCGCCTGGGTGGGCAGCGCGTCCGACGCACCGGACGCGGACGAGCGCGTCGACGTCGAAGGCCGCGCGGTGCTGCCGGGCTGGGTCGACAGCCACACGCACCTCGTCTTCGCCGGTGACCGCACCGCCGAGTTCGAAGCCCGGATGGCGGGGAAGCCCTACACCGCCGGGGGAATCGCGATCACCGTCGGCGCCACGCGGGAGGCGTCGGACGAGCAGCTGGCGGCCAACCTGCGCCGGCACGTCGACGAAGCGGCCCGGCAGGGGACGACGTGCCTGGAGACCAAGACGGGCTACGGATTGACCGTCGAGGACGAAGCCCGGAGCGCGCGGATCGCCGCTGCGGTGGCCGACGAAGTCACGTTCCTCGGTGCGCACCTGGTGCCGCCGGGCGCCGACGCGGAGTCCTATGTGGACCTCGTGTGCGGCGAAATGCTCGACGCGGTGGCGGGAAGCGTGCGCTGGGCGGACGTGTTCTGCGAGACCGGCGCGTTCGACGAAGCCCAGTCGGCACGGGTCCTGAAGGCCGCCGCCGGACGCGGGCTCGGCCTGCGGGTGCACGGCAACCAGCTCGGCGAGGGGCCCGGCGTGCGGCTCGCGGTGGAGCTCGGCGCGGCGAGCGTCGACCACTGCACGTACCTGAGCGACGCCGACGTCGAGGCGCTCGCCGCGTCGGAAACCGTGGCGACCCTGCTGCCCGCGTGCGACTTGTCGACCCGGCAGGCGATGGCGCCGGCCCGGCGGCTGCTCGACGCGGGGGCGAAGGTCGCGTTGGCCAGCAACGCCAACCCCGGCAGCTCGTACACGACGTCGATGGCGTTCTGCGTGGCGACGGCGGTGCTGCAGCTGCGGATGACGATCGAAGAGGCCGTCTGGGCCGCGACCGCGGGCGGCGCGAAGGCGTTGCGCCGCGACGACGTCGGCGTGCTGCGGCCGGGTGCTCGGGCGGACGTCCACGTGCTCGACGCACCTTCGGTGACGCACCTGGCGTACCGGCCGGGGGTGCCGCTCACGAACTCGGTGTGGCGCGCCGGAGATCGCGTGCGCTAACGTCGAAAGCGAGGACGCGCGAAGACACAGTCCGGTATGGGTTAGTCCGGGCGGCGCAGCCAGGCTCACCTGTGCGTCCCTTCCTCGGAAGCGACGAAGGGACAGCTGTGTCGGTGATCATCATCGGGGCCGGTCTGGGTGGCTTGAGCCTCGCGCACGGCCTGCGCCGGGCCGGAATCCCCTGCGGGGTCCACGAACGCGACGAATCGGCGGGCGCGCGCAAGCAGGGCTACCGGCTGCACATCGGTGACGTCGGCGACTCGGCGTTGCGCGAGGTGCTGCCGCCGGAGCTGCACGCACTCTTCCACGCCACCGCGGGCCGGGCGCGGCCGCACACCAACGTCTACGACGAGCGGCTGGGCCTGGTCACGCGTTTGGCGGACGAGGGAACCCACCTCAACGTCAACCGCTTCACCCTGCGGCAGATCCTGCTGCACGGCCAGGAAGTCCGTTACGGCAAGCGGTTCACGCACTACGAAACCGGCGACGACGGCGTGACCGCGTACTTCGCCGACGGGACTTCCACCCGCGGCAGCCTGCTGGTCGGCGCCGACGGGATCAACTCCCCGGTGCGGCGGCAGTACCTGCCGCACGCCGAGGTCGTCGACGCCGGGCTCGTGCACCTCTACGGCCGGATCCCGCTCACCCCGGAGACCCGGGCGCTGTTCGAGCCGGAGATGTTCGCGGTGTTCACCATGATCGTCGGGCCGGACCGGACGATGGCCGGGTTCGCCCCGGTCGACTACCCCGGACCGGTCGCCGACGCGTGCGCGCGGCTGGTGCCGGACCTGCGGCTGCGCGACGCCGAGAGCTACATGACGTGTTCGGTGGGCGCGCGCTGGGAAGTCGTCGGGCACGACGAGGCCGAACTCGCCGCGATGGCGCCCGGCGACCTCCGGAAGCTGGCGCTGGGGCTGGTCGACGGCTGGCACCCGCTGGCCGGCGCAATGGTCGGGCACTGGGACCTCCCGGCGACGTTCCCGCAGCCGATCCGCACGAGCGTCCCGATCGCACGGTGGGCCCCTTCACGCGTGACGCTCGTCGGCGACGCGATCCACGCCATGAGCCCGGCCGGCGGCGCGGGCGCCAACACCGCGTTGCGCGATGGTGCGGTGCTGGCGGCCGCGCTGGCCGGGTCTCCGCTGCTCGAAGCCGTCGAGGCCTACGAAACGGCGATGGTGGGCTACGGGTTCGCCGCGGTGCGCGAGTCCGCCGAGAACGGGCGGCGCTTCCTCGGGCAGAACCCGCTCACAGCGGAAGCGTGAACGGCGTGCACTTCGGCAGGTAACTCGCGTCGAGCGCGTGCAGGATCAGGCCGGTGACGTTCGGGTCGATCGCCTGGCTCAGGTGGCCCGAAGCGTCGGACGCGCAGAAGTCCTGCAGCACGACGTCCTTCGCGCCCGGCTCGTTCAGGATCCCGCTCGTGTACGGCGTCACGACCTCGTCGTACTTGCTCACGATGCTCGTGTACGCCGGTCCGGCGACGTGCACGCCGCCGCGGGCGAGGTCGTCCAGGAAGGCCGACGGGGCCAGGTACTCCTTGCACGCGCCGCACGCCGTCTTGAGGACCAGGTCCAGGCCCGGGACGGTCGTGAGGAGCGCCTTGGCGAGGGCGTCGAGGCCGCCGAGCGTGGTGCCGCGGTAGTTGGCGCCGAAGCCGACGAAGTTCGCGACCTTCGCCGCGCCGCCGCCGTACTTCAGGTAGTACGCGGGCATCGTGCTGCCTTCGGAGTGGCCGACGATGTCGACCTTCGCCGCGCCCGTCGTCGTCCGGACCTTGTCGACGAACCGGCCGAGCTGGCCGGCGCTGTCCCGCATGGAGGCCAGCCCGCCGACGCCGGGGAGGATCCCGGTGCCGTAGGTCAGGGAGAAGACGCAGTAGCCCTGGGCGGCGATCTTCGGCGCGTGGAAGAACCAGTTGACGGTGTCGTTCGCGCCGAGCCCGTGCACCAGGACCACGGGCTGGGGGTGCGTGGCCGAGGGGCGGCAGCCCCAGTCGTTCCAGCCGCTGCTCGGCGCCGCTTCGGCGACCGCCGGGGCGGCGACGCCGAGGGTGACCGCCGCCACGACCGCTGTGAGGATCCGCTTGGCACCGCCGTTGGTGACCCGCATTCCACTGCCTCCAGTTACACATCAGTAAGTGATGCAGCTCATGATCGGTCACAGCGCTGAAGAGGCGACCTGGGACAACGCTCAGAGATGGTGGCCGTTTGTTGTGACAAGTGACAACCAAGAGAACGGCGTTCCTGGCCGATGGTCAAAGGGACTGGTTCACCGGCGAAACAGGAGGAGCCGTGCGACGTCTCTGGCTCGTGGCCATTTCTACCGCCCTTTTCGTGGCGCCCAAGCCGGCGCTGGCGGATCCGGTGCACTGGGACCAGCCGGGTCCGCATCCGGTCGTCAGCGAAGCCCTCGACGGGACCCACACCGTCTTCCGGCCCGCCGACCTCGGCGGCGACCGGCACCCGGTCATCGTGTGGGGCAACGGAACGGGCGCGACCCCGGCGATCTACGCGCCGCTGCTGCGCCACCTCGCGTCGTACGGGTTCGTCGTCGCGGCCGCCGACACGCCCAGCTCGGGGAGCGGCGCGGAAATGCTGGCCGGCGCCCGGACGCTCGTGGCGGAGAACGCGCGCCCCGGCAGCCGGTACTTCGGCCGGATCGACACCGCGCACATCGGCGCGACCGGGCACTCGCAGGGCGGCGGCGGGGCCATCGCCGCCGGCGCGGACCCGTTGATCACCACCACCGTCCCGCTCGAGCCGGGTCCGCTCGGATCCGTACCGGCGCTGCACGGCCCGGTGTTCTTCCTCGGCGGCCAGCTCGACGTGATCGTCGTGCCGGGACTGCTGGTCATCCCGCGCTACTACGCCGCGTCGCACGTCCCCGCGGTCTACGGCGAACTGGCCGGAGCCACCCACTTCACCGCGGTGGGCGACGCCGGCGGTTTCCGCGGCGCGATCACCGCGTGGTTCCGGTACTGGCTGGCGGGTGACACCCGGGCCAAGGGCGTCTTCTTCGGGCCGGGCTGCACGCTGTGCACCGATCCGGCGTGGTCGAAGGTGCTACGCAACGGGCTCGCGCTCCAGGTCTGACGACGGCTTGCGGACGGCGGCCGCGATCCCGGCCGCCGCGAGCAGGCCGCAGAGCCAGGCGAACCAGTCGCCGAAGCGGGCGTACGGCGTCTTCCCCGCGCCGCTCGGGACGTCCGCGACGACCACCGTGAACGGGCTGCCGCCGGTGTGCGCGCCGGCCAGGACGTGGCCCTGGGCGTCGGCGAGCATCGGGGTGCCGCGGGCCGCGCTCCACGCGACCGAGAAGCCGTTCTCGACGCCGCGAAGCAGCGCCGTGCGGCTGTGGGCCCAGCCGTCGACGTCTTCGTCGGAGGCCGGGACGAGGACCAGGCCGGTGCCCGCGTCGCCGTAACCGCGGCTCGGGTCGGCGAAGTTGACGTCCATGCACACCAGCAGGCCGATCCCGGCGAACCGGGTCAGCTCGGTGCCGGAGCGGAGGTTCGGCGAATCCCCGTTGTGCCACTTGCGGTATTCGACCGGCGCGCCGGACGGGGCCACGGCGAGTGCGGCGTTGAACCGGCCGTCGGGCGTGCTGTCGAGGACGCCGGTGACGACGTCGAGGTCCCTCGCGCGGGCCACTTCGGTGAGCGCCGTGACGAGGCTCGCGCGGCTGGTCCGGTCCACCGCGAAGGTGGCTTCGGGGAGCACGACGGCCTTGACGCCTTCCGGCAACCGGCCGATTTGGTCCACATAGGACTGGAGGAGCGCCTGGCCGTCGCGGGTGGCGACGTCGACCGCCCAGCGGTTCTGCCCGGGTGCGATCAGGGCGACCCGCGTCGACGGCCCGGTGAGCGGTCGTGTGCTCCAGAACGCGAGCCCGCCGGCGATCGCGGCCAGTGCGACGACGGGGACGAGCCGCGTCCGGCCGCGCAGCCCGGGTGCGAGCGCCGCGGCGACGGCGGCCGGGACGAACAGCACCAGGAACTCCACGCCCCAGCCGCCGGTGACCGCGGCGATCCGCACGATCGAGGGCCGGTCGGCCTGCGTCGTCATGAAGGTGCCCATCAGGCCGGTCGGGTTGAGCAGCGAGACGACGTAGAGCGCGACGGTCCACAACGCGGGTGCGGCGAGCGCGGCCAGGAAACCGTGGCCACGCCGGACCAGCACCCCGAAGAGCGCGGCCGGCAGCGCGAACAGCACCGCGCTGCCGCCGAGGATCGCGAGCGCGGCGGGCCGGGGGACCGACTGGGAGTGCCAGAAGTAGCTCCAGCTGCCGGCGCTGCCCGCGAGGTAGGCGGTGAAAGCGCTTGCCAGCGCGACCCCGCCGTGGACGCGGGGCGCCAGCAGCAGGATCGGCAACGGCGCCAGCCACGCCAGTTCGGGCAGCGGGTCCAGCCCGGTGCCGAAGAAGAACAGCACGGCCGACGCCAGTGTCGCCAGGATCGCTTTCATCGGTGCCCCTTTCGCCCGGTTCCAGGGTTTCAGGCGAGATCCGCGCGGGCACTGGGCCGGGCCACCGGGCTTTTGGTGGGGGTGGCCCCACCTCGGTTCATCGAGAGTTCAAGGAGCCGTCACGCGACAGGGATCGGCGGCGGTCTTGTGGATCAGTAGCGTTGCTAAAGAACAGCTACGGAGAGAGAGCCGGGCATGGACTTCTCGCTGATCGTGCTGGTGGTGATCGTGGCCGCGCTGGCCTTCGACTTCACCAACGGCTTCCACGACACCGCCAACGCGATGGCCACCTCCATCGCCACCGGGGCGCTCAAACCGCGGGTCGCCGTCGGCGTCTCCGCGGTGCTGAACCTCGTCGGCGCGTTCCTCTCGGTGGAGGTCGCGAAAACGATCTCCGGGGGCATCGTCGACGACACCAAGGTGACGCCGGTGATCATCTTCGCCGGGCTCGTCGGCGCCATCGTGTGGAACCTGCTGACCTGGCTGATCGGGCTGCCGTCGAGTTCGTCGCACGCCCTGTTCGGCGGGCTCATCGGCGCCACCTGGATCGCCTCGGGCTCCGACGCCGTCCACTTCGGGAAGGTCGTCGAGAAGGTCCTCATCCCCGCGCTCGCTTCGCCGATCGTCGCCGGGATCGTCGCGACGCTCGGCACCTTCCTCGTCTACCGGATCACCGCGCGGGCGAAGCAGGACACGGTGGGCCGGACGTTCAAGGCCGGCCAGATCGCCTCGGCTTCGCTGGTGTCGCTGGCGCACGGTACGAACGACGCCCAGAAGACCATGGGTGTCATCACGCTGACGCTGATCGCGTCCGGCTCGCTCGCGCCGAATTCGGGACCGCCGCTCTGGGTGATCCTGACCGCGGGCACCGCGATCGCGCTCGGCACCTACCTCGGCGGCTGGCGGATCATCCAGACGATGGGCAAGAAGCTCACCGAAATCCAGACGCCGCAAGGCTTCGCGGCCGAGACGAGCGCCGCCGCGGTCATCCTCACCTCGGCGCACCTCGGGTTCGCGCTGTCCACCACGCACGTCTGCTCGGGCGGCATCATCGGCTCCGGCCTCGGCCGCAAGCTCGCCGAAGTCCGCTGGGGCGTCGCGGGCAAGATGGTGCTCGCCTGGGCGCTGACGCTGCCCGCCGCCGCGATCGTCGGCGCGATCGCCGCCGAGGTCTCGACGCTCGGCACCTGGGGCACCGTCTTGATCGGCCTCGCCGGGGTCGTCGTCGCGGTGGGCATCTACCTCGCGTCGAAGCGGAACCCGGTCAGCGCCGACTCCATTTCCGAGTCCGAGCCCGGCGTGCAGCCGGCCAACCTCTGAGGAGCGCCGTGCACATCGATGGGGGTTCCCTCGGTCTCGTCTTCGTCGTCGCGCTGGCGTCGGTCGTCGTGCTGACGAGCCTCTTCTCCTTCGGGGTGGTCGGGCTGTCCCAGCGCGACCAGGCCCGTGAAGCGGGTGGCTCGGGCAGCGGTCCGCTGGCCGGCGCGGTCATCTGCTTCGTGCTCTGCGCGGCGATCGTCGGCTACGGGATCTTCTTGATCGTCGCCTGAGCGCGTTCCCGGAACCCGTCCGGGAGCCCGCCGAGCATCGGGGCCAGCGTGCCCCGGCGCTCGGCGCTCAGGTGCGTCAGCAGGTCCAGCGCCGGGTCCCGGAGGTCCTCGTCGGTGCCCGCCGCGGTGATCAGCCGGCCCAGCCGGTGCGCGGGCAGCAGGCCGACGACGTGGTCGATGCGGCCCTTGTCGTCGAGCACGAACGCGATCCGCAGCAGGCCGGGGTCGTCGATCCGCTCCAGCGCCTGCCGCACGGTCGGGTCGGGCAGGTGCCCGACGAACCGGCCGAGGGTGATCCAGTCCTCGCGGCGCGCCAGCTCGGCGGCGACCGCGAGCACGGTGTCCAGCGGGATGCGTGAGATGATCGCGCTCGCCCGCCGCGGGTCGAGCTCGGCCGCGACCTCGGCGAGGAACCGCGGGTGCAGCCGCTTGGCGACGTCGACGCCGCGGGAGACGTCGACCAGCCCGGCGATCCGGGCGCACAGCAGCGGGCCGAACACCTTTTCGGCGATCTTGGCGAGCACCGCGCCGGGCAGCAGCCGCGCCGCCAGCGCCATCCGCTGCAGCACGGCGCTGTTCGCGTCGAACAGCGTGTCGGTCACCTGGCCGCGGAACGCCTTGAGGTCGTCGGCGTCGACGCGGGCGAGGTAGTCCAGCCGCGCCGGCTCGACGTCGAGGACGCGGGCCAGCTTCAGGATCTCCGCGCGCGAGGCGTAGTCCGCGGTCACAGGCCCACCGCCTTCCGCACCGCGCCGCGCAGCAGCGCCGGGACGTACCGGAGGCCCTCCTCGCCGGCTTCGGCGAGCGCTTTCGCCTGCCGGCGGCGCGCGTCGCGCAAGGCGTCGGCGAGGTCCTGGCGCTCGTGCGCTTCGAGGGCCTCGATGCCTTCGGGGAGGGAGCCGCCCAACTGATCGGCGAGTGTGCGCTCGGCCATGGTGGATCATCATGCATCATGCGGACATGACCTTCGAGACGTCCACGGTCCGTGTCGGCGAACTCTCCGCGTACTTGGCCAGGCCGGACGGCGGGTCGGCGTCGGGGATGCTGCTGCTGCCGATGATCACCGGGATCGGCGCGCAGGTCCGGGCCTGGGCCGACGAGCTCGCCGGCCGCGGGATCACCGCGCTGGCCTGGGACGTCTTCCACGGCGCGAGCACCGACAACACCTCCCGCGAGGACCTCGGCGCGAAGCTCGGCGACCTGCGTGACGAAACCGCGCTGGCGGAGCAGACCGCGCTGCTCGACCACCTGCTCGGCGAGCTGGGCTGCGCGTCCGCGGGGGTGATGGGCTGGTGCCTCGGCGGCCGGTTCGCGCTCCTGCTCGGGGCCCGTGACCAGCGGCTTTCCGGGGTCGTGGCCTACCACCCGACGATCCGCGTCCCGGCGCCGCCGAACCACGAACTCGACGCGGTCGCTTTGTCGACATCGATCACCGCGCCCGTGCTCGTCGCCTACCCGGAGGCCGACACCGTCGTCTCGCACGAGACGTTCGCCCGGCTCCAGACGGCACTGCAGTCGCGGCCACGGGGCGCGACGTTCAGCCAGCACTTCCCGGGCGCCGAGCACGGCTTCAGCGACTCCTCGCGGCACGGGACGACGGTGAACGCCGACGCGTTCGCGCTGTCCTGGCCGCAGACGCTGGCCTTCCTCGACACGCTGGAAGGTTGACTTTCGGCAGTGGTCGCCCGCGGGCGCGCCTTGTAGCTTCGATCCCGTGCAGGAGGTGACGAAGCGCAGGTGGCGGGTGGTGCTCGACGTCGGGCTCGGTCTGTTCCTCGGCTTCGTCGTCGTCGCGGGCACGATCGAGAGCCGGTCGTACTGGGAGCTGGCCGGCGGTCTCGCCGTCGTGGCGGGCACGGTCGCGACGTCCCGCCGCCACCCCGTCGTCTCGCTCGGGATCGCGCTGGCCGGGGCGCTCGCCGTGCCGTTCCCGTACGGCGACCGCGTGGCCGTCTGGGTCGTGTTCGTGCTGGTGGCGATGAGCTACCTCGCCGGGCTGCGGATGGACCGGGCGCGGCCGGGCCTGCTGATCGGCGCGGCCGTGACGGTGCTCGGCCTGCCGCTGGCGCTGTTCGTCGGGCCGGACGGGATCGGCGACTGGGCCGCGATGGTCGCGATCCTGGTGTTCGCCGGACTGTCGCCGTGGCTGCTGGGCCGGTACGTCCGGGTGCGCGGCGAGCTCGCGCGCACCGGCTGGCGCCGGGCCGAGGAGATGGAGAGCAGGCAGCGGCTCGTCGCCGACCAGGCGCGGCTGCGCGAGCGCGCCCGGATCGCCAGCGACATGCACGACTCGCTCGGGCACGAGCTGAGCCTGATCGCCGTCCGCGCCGCCGCGCTCGAGGTCGCGGCCGGGCTCGACGGCACCCAGCGCGACGCGGCCACCCAGCTGCGGGCCGGCGCCGCGGCCGCGACCGAGCGGCTGCGCGAGATCATCGGCGTGCTGCGGGAGGACGCCGCGCCGGTCGAACCGGTGCAGGGCGACCTCGGTGAGCTGATCTCACGGGCGCGCGCGTCGGGACTGCTCATCGATGCGACGGTGGACTGCGCGCAGGCGCCGCCGATGGTCGCCCGCGCCGCCCACCGCGTGGTCCAGGAAGCGCTGACGAACGTGGCGAAGCACGCGCCGGGCGCCGCGGCCGTGGTCCGGGTGACGAGCTCCGGCGCCGTGACCGAGGTGAGCGTCGTCAACGCGCCGCCGCCCGCCGGGCCCCTGCCGGGCGCGGCGTCCGGGCGGCGCGGGCTGATCGGCCTGCGCGAGCGCGTCCGGCTGGTCGGCGGCACGCTGCGGGCGGGGCCGCACGAAGGCGGGTTCGCCGTCACCGCCACGCTGCCGCACGACGCCGCGCCGGTCGAGGAGACGCCGGAGCTGCGCGAGGCCGCCGACGACGAGGTCGGGCAGTCGACGTCGGCCCGGGCGCTGGAGCTGGCGCGCCGGGACGTGCGGCGCAGCCTCGTCCAGGCGGTCGTCGTGCCGCTCGCGTTGTTCGGGGTGGTGCTGGCGGTCGGCGGGATCGCGTTCCTCTACCAGTGGAACTCCTCCGAGCTGCCCGGCGGGACCTACGAACGACTGCGGATCGGGCAGTCGCGGGCCGAGCTGACGTTGCCCGAACGCCAGCGCTCGGCGCGGCCCACCCGGGGCGAGCCGCCGCCGGTGCCCGGGACCGCGTGCGAGTACTACGGTGCCGGGCGGTCGTGGCTGAACGACGACTACGCGGCCTACCGGCTGTGTTTCGCCGAGGGGAAACTGGTTTCGAAGGACTGGTTCGAAGAGGGGGCATCGTGATCAGGGTCGTGCTGGCCGACGACGAAGCGCTGATGCGGGCGGGGGTCGCGGCGATCCTCGGCGCGGACCCGGACATCGAGGTCGTCGCCGAAGCCGGCGACGGGCGCGAGGCGGTGTCGCAGGCGCTCGCCACGCACCCGGACGTCGTGCTGCTCGACATCCGGATGCCGGGCCTGGACGGCCTCGGCGCGGCCGCCGAGATCCGGAAGCTGCTGCCCTCGACCGGCGTGATCATGCTGACGACGTTCGGCGAGGACGAGTACATCGAACGCGCGTTGGGCCTCGGCGCGGGCGGGTTCCTGCTGAAGTCGGGCGACCCGCGCGAACTGCTGGCCGGGATCCACGCCGTCGCGGGCGGGGCCGCGTTCCTCTCGCCGAAGGTCGCCCAGCGGGTCATCGCGCGGCTGTCCGGCGGTCAGCTGACGCGCGCGGCCGCGGCCCGGGAACGGATCAGCGTGCTGACACCGCGTGAGCGGGAAGTGCTGACGTTGCTCGGTTCCGGACTGTCCAATGCGGACATCGCGGCGAAGATGTTCGTCGTCGAGGGCACGGTGAAGGCGCACGTGAGCACCATCCTGACCCGGCTCGGCGCGAAGAACCGGGTGCAGGCGGCGATCACGGCGTACGAGGCGGGGCTGGTCGGGGGAGACGCGGCGGCCGCCACCCCGTGACGCCCGCGCCGATCCGGACGGCCGCCTTCGCCGGGAGGAGCCTCGCCGCGACCGTGCGCAGCTTCGTCGCGATCGGGTGGGTCAGCTGCGGTCCCAGCTTGCCCATCCGGACGGATTCCTTCGCGACCTTCTGGCTGCGTGGACGGCGTTCTTCGTCGTAGGTCCTAAGTCCTTTTCGGACGTCCGTTGTGGACATGGCGTGGGCGAGCACGACGGCGTCCTCGAGGGCCTGGCAGCCGCCCTGGCCGAGGAACGGCGGCATCGCGTGCGCGGCGTCGCCGAGCAGGGCGATCCGGCCGCGGACGTAGGTCGGCAGCGGCGTCCCGAGGTGGTGGAGGTCGTGGTGCAGCAACGCTTCCGGCGGGGTCGCGTCGATCAGGGCGGGGATGGGGTCGTGCCAGTCGCCGAAGTCCGGCTCGCCCGGGTGCCGGCCCGGCTCGGTGACGTAACAGATCCACCAGTAGACGTCGTCGCCGGTGAGGGGCAGGACGCCGACCTCGGTGCCGCGGTCGAAGCTCGTGCTGAGCCGGGTGCCGGGAAGCCGTGCCACACCGCGGAAGGCCGCGCTGCCGGAGTAGACGGGCTCGGGGTGGCGCGGGAAGAGCGCGTGGCGGACCCGGCTGCGGATCCCGTCGGCGGCGACGACCAAATCGGCCTTGATTTCTCCGCCGTCGAAGCGGACGAGCCCGTCTTCGCGGACCTCGGTGACTTCGGTGCCCGTCCGGAGGCTGTCGGCGGGGACGGCGTCCTTGAGTGCTTTGATGAGGTCGCGCCGGTGGATGGCCCCGAGCGGGCGGCCGTGGAGGCGTTCGAACGCGGCCGAGTCCCAGCGGGTGAGCCGGCGGCCGCGGCGGTCGCGGAACCCGCCGTCGCGCTGCGGGGCGAGGTCGTCGCCGAGGTCGACGTCGAGTTCGTCCAGGCAGCGCAGGGCGTTCGGCCAGAGCGAGATGCCGGCGCCGACGTCGCCGAACGCGGGTGCTCGTTCGAGCACGGTGACCCGCCAGCCCACCCGGTGCAAACCGGCGGCCGCGGCCAGCCCGCCGATCCCGCCTCCGACGACCACTGCGTGCATGACGTCCTCCTCTACAGGTGTAGAGGACTCTACACCTGTAGAGTGAGGGGGTGGAACGTCTCGAGGTGATCGCCGACACGGCCATCGAGGTGATCGCGGCGGACGGCATGCGCGGCCTGACCCACCGGGCGGTCGACCGCGCGGCCGGCCTGCCGGTGGGTTCGACGTCGTACTACGCGCGCACGCGGGCGGCGCTGCTGTCGTTGGCCTTCGCGCGGATCGTCGAGCTGGACCAGGTTTCGGCGTCGTCGGGCGACCTGGCGGAGTTCATCGCGGGGTACGCGTTCGAGGCGATCACTTCGGGCCGGACGCGAATGCTGGCGCGGTACGAGTTCGCTTTGGAGGCCACGCGGCGGCCGGAGCTGCGCGCGGAGTACGACTCGGGCGGGGCGCTGATCCGCCGCCGAGCCGCGGAGGTGCTGGCGGCGGCGGGATCAGCGGACCCGGTGCGGCACGCGGGGGTGGTGGTGGACTGGATGGAGGGGACGATCTTCGGCGCGCTGGCGGGGGCTTCGGCACCGGCGTCCCGAGAGTCGCTGGTGAAGAGTGCCCGGGAGATCCTGGCGGGGATCGGGGTGGGGTGAAGCGGCCGGCCGGCTCGGGTGGTGGCCGGGGTGGTGGCCGGCTGACTGCTGCGGGTGGCGGCTTGGCCGGATCGGGAGCTGGGTCGCGGCGCCGGTTCAGGTGGTGGCCCGATGACCCGACTCGGGGGTGGCGTGCTTGCTGACCCGGGCGGTGGTTCGCGGCGCTGGCCCGGGTGGTGGCTCGCTGATCTGGCTTGGTGGTGGCGTGGTTGCCGGGCCGGGTGGTGGCTGGCTCGCATGGCGGCTGGGGTGGTGGCCGGCCGACTGCTGCGGGTGGCGGCTCGGCCGGATCGGGAGCTGGGTCGCGGCACCGGTTCAAATGGTGGCTCGCTGATCTGGCTTGGTGGTGGCGTGGTTGCTGGGCCGGGTGGTGGTTCGGGGTGCTGGCTCGGGTGGTGGTTCGCGGCGCCGGGTCGGGTGGTGGCCCGCTGGCCGGCCCGGTGGTGGCGTCCTCACCGGCTCGGCTGGATGGGGCCGCTGGGCCGGCTCGGTGGCGGTGGGAGGTCGCGAATGACTCATTCGGGACGTCCGAGGTCCTCAATGAGTCATTCGCGACCTTCGACTGAGCCGCTCCGCTCCGATGCACTTGCCGCCCCCGTGACCGACTGGCTGAGGAAGCGGCGGCCGCAGGGCCACCTCGCTGTGGGACCGCCGGCCGGATGGTGCCAAGTGTCGTCAGCGGTGCCGAGCCGCCCGCTGACGCTTCACGCCGGTTTTTGTCGGTGGGCGCCGATAGGCTGGACAAGGGCACGCCCCCCCAGGGAGGGCGGGGTTTCGGTTCAGGCGTCCCGGCGGCGCAGCACCGCCGTGCCCACCGCCAGTGCCGCCGCCGTCCAGCACGCGCACACCAGCAGGCCCACCCATGGGGCGTACGGGGCCGGGGTCATCGTGATCGGGTTGGGGTGGCCCGCTTCCACCATCGCGTTCAGGCCGGCGATGCCCGGGAAGTACGGCACCAGCTCCGGCAGGCCCAGCGAAGCCACGATCAGCGGCAGCGGGATGAGCAGCACGATCACCGACACCAGCGTGCCCGCCGCGCTGCGCAGCGCCCAGCCGGCGCCCGTGCACAGCAGGCCCAGCAGAGCGAAGTAGCCGCCCATGCCCGAGGCCGTCGTGAACGCTCCTTCGAACGACGTCGGCAGGCCGTAGCCGTCCTTCACCACACTGGCCAGTGCCATTCCCGCGCACGCCAGCACGACTCCGAAGCCGAACAGCACCGGGAGCAGGACCGCCGCCTTCGCCGCGACCACCCGCGGGCGGACCGGGGTCCACAGCAGCGTCGAACGGATGCCGCCGCCGGTGTATTCGCTCGTCACGAACAGTGTGGCCAAGGCGATCGCCGCGAACTGCGTCAGGTAGAAGCCGCCGCCGAGGGCGATCGTGTTCGCCCCCAGTGCTTCGTCGTTGTAGCGCTGGGCGATTCCCGACAGCGTGGCGTAGCCCAGCATCAGGGCCGTTCCCGAGACCAGGCACCACCACGTGGCCCGGACCGACCAGAACTTCGTCCACTCCGAAGCCACCGCGCCGCGCACCGCCGTCGTCATGCCGACACCCCGTATTCCACCGAAGAAGCGGTCAGTTCCATGTACGCCTGCTCGAGCGACGCCGTCCGTTCCGCGAGGCCGTGCAGGCGGATCCCCAGTTCGTGCGCCAGGTCGCCGACGCGGGTGACGTCGACGCCGTCCACCACCAGCTCGTCCGGCTCGCCGGGGTGGGTCAGGCCGCCCTCGGCGCGCAGCCGGGCGTCCAAGGTCGTGAGTTCGGCCGGGGCCGGGACGCGCACCGAGACCGTCGTGCGGGAGTTGCCCGCGATGAACTCCGCGACCGGGGCGTCGGCCAGCAGCTTGCCCTTGCCGATCACCACCAGGTGGTCCGCGGTCAGCTGCATCTCGCTCATCAGGTGGCTGGAGACGAACACCGTCCGCCCCTCGGCCGCCAGCGACCGCATCAGCTGCCGGACCCAGCGGACGCCGTCCGGGTCGAGGCCGTTGACCGGCTCGTCGAACAGCAGCACGCCGGGGTCGCCGAGCAGCGCGCCCGCGATGCCGAGCCGCTGCCCCATGCCGAGCGAGAACTGCCCGGCGCGCTTGCCCGCGACGTCCGACAACCCGACGGTCGCGAGCACCTCGTCGACCCGCGAAGCCGCGATCCCGTTGCTGCGCGCCATGGCCAGCAGGTGCTTCCCGGCGCTGCGGCCGGGGTGCAGGGCCTTGGCGTCGAGCAGCGCGCCGACCTCGCGCAGCGGGTGCCGCAGCTCGGCGTAGCGCCGCCCGCCGACGAGGGCTTCGCCCTGCTGCGGGTGGTCGAGCCCGACGGTCATCCGCATGGTCGTCGACTTCCCGGCGCCGTTGGGGCCGAGGAACCCCGTCACCCGCCCCGGTCCGACGTCGCACGTGAGCGCGTCGACGACGGTCTTTTCCCCGTAGCGCTTCGTGAGTGCGCGAAGCGTGATCATGGTTCCTCCCGGTGTTCGCCTGTACCGGGAGTCTGGGGTTTCCGGGGTGCCGGGAGCATCGGACGTCGGTCGCGCGCCGCCCCCGACTTTCGGCGGGGGTCAGGTCCGGGGCTTCTCCGCGGCCAGCTTGGCCCACGTCGGAAGTAGTTGTCCTGCCAGTGGAACACCGACCGCAGGCCCGACCCGACGACGAGCACCGGAAGGCCGGCGGACAAGGCGATCGTCGCCGCCTCGACCCGCCGGTACCACCGCCGCGAGTGGATGGCGTGCGAGCGGTACCAGTCGAACGGAGCGTCGGCCGGCGCCGGCCCTCAGCCCGGTCGTTACCGAAGGGAACCGTTTCGATGCATACCGGCAAACGAGGCCGGTGAAATGATCAGGCGGCCCGAAGAGCGATTTCCGATTCGGTCCGTCAATTCTTCTTGCGGGAGGTGTGCCGGGTCGGGGCGGCGGTCGCGGGGTCCTCCGGCCAGGGGTGCTTCGGGTAGCGGCCGCGCAGGTCGGCGCGGACCGCCGGGTAGCCCGTCGTCCAGAAGCCGGCCAGGTCGGCCGTGATGGCGGCCGGGCGGCCGGCCGGGGAGAGCAGGTGCAGGACCACCGGGACGCCGGCGAGCGTGGGGGTTTCGGTCCAGCCGAACGTCTCCTGCAGCTTGACGGCCAGTACCGGCCGGTCTTCGCGGTAGTCGACGCGGATGTGGGAGCCCGACGGGACTTCCAGGCGGTCCGGGGCGAGGTCGTCCAGCTTCGCCGCCTCCGGCCAGGGGAGGAGGGCCTTGAGGGCGGTGCCGGCGTCGATGGTCGCGAGGTCCGCTTTCCGCCGGGTGGCGGAGAGGTCCAGCCAGCTGTCCACATCGGACAGCAGCGCGGCGTCGTCCACCGCGGGCCACGGCGGGCCGAGGACGTGGTGGAGGAACGCGAGCCGCTCGCGCAGGCGGGTCGCGTCCGGGCGCCACTTGAGGAGGCCGAGGCCTTCGGCGCGGAGGCCGGCGACGAGGGCGTCGTGGACGTTCGCGTCCTTCAACGGCTTCTCGGAAAGCGTGATCGCGCCGAGCTTGCGGACGCGGCGGGCGACGACGTCGCCGTCCCAGGTGACTTCGTCCACTTCGGACACCGAGCCGGCGCGGACGGCGAGGCGTTCGTCGGCGGCCGCGGCGAGGCGGATGGTGCCGTGGACGCGGCCGGGGTCGCGGGTGGCTTCGGCGACGGCCAGCCATTCGGCGTCGAGGCCGCTGCCCGGCGGGAGTTCGGCCGCGGTGCCGCCGGCCATCAGGTAGACGGGCGCACCGCCGGGTCGCCGCCGGGCGAGCCGCTCGGGGTGCGCGAGCGCGACGACCAGCGCCGGATCCGGTTTCCCGGCGCCGGTCACGAGCTTGGAAAGCCGTTGCACCTCCCGTTTCCAGCGGCGCGAGGCGTCGTCGTTCGCGCTTCGCAGCCGGCGCAGCTCGGCCTCGACGTCGGTCAGCGTGCCGCCCGAATCCAGCAGGGCCACCACTTCCGCCGCGTTCCGGGCGCCGACCGCCGAAGCACCGTCCAGCAATGCCCGGGCCAGCCGCGGGTGCAGGCCCAGCTCCGCCATCCGCCGCCCGCGCGGGGTCACGACGCCGTCGGCCGTCGCGCCCAGCGTCGCCAGCAGCGCCCGGCCCGCCGCCAGCGCGCCCTCGCCCGGCGGGTCCCACCAGGCCAGCCCGCTGCCGTCCGGCGTCGACCAGCACGCCAGCTCCAGCGCCAGCCGCGCCAGCTCCGCCGTGCGGATCTCCGGCTCCGGGTACGCGGGCAGCAGCGACTGTTCGTTCTCCGCCCAGCAGCGGTACGCCCGCCCGGGCCCTTCGCGGCCCGCGCGGCCCGAGCGCTGCGTCGCGACCGCCGCCGACACGCGGACCGTCGCCAGGCCGGGCAGCCCGCGCCGGTGGTCGACCCGCGGCACGCGCGCGAGTCCCGAGTCCACCACCGCGCGCACGCCCGGGACGGTCAGGCTCGACTCGGCCACCGCCGTCGCCAGCACCACCCGCCGGCGGCCACGCGGCCGCAGCGCGTCGTCCTGGTGGGCCGCCGACAAGCGGCCGTGCAGCGGAAGGACGTCCACAGTGTCCAATTCGGACAGCCGCAGGAGATTCGACGTCCGCGCGATTTCCCCCGCGCCGGGGAGGAACGCGAGCACGTCGCCCTCGCCCGACGACAACGCCGTCCGCACCGCCCGGGCGACGCAGGCCTCCACGCGCTCGCCCCGCGCCGGTGGCAGGTACTCGTACGAGATCGGGTAGGTCCGCGCTTCGGCCGTGACCACCGGCGCGTCCCCGAGCAGCGCCGCCAGCCGCCCGGCCGCGACCGTCGCCGACGTCGCCAGCAGGCGGAGGTCGTCGCGCAGCCCGGCGCGGACGTCCAGGAGCAGCGCCAGCAGCAGGTCCGCGTCCAGGTGCCGCTCGTGGCACTCGTCGAGCAGCACCGTCGACACGCCCGGCAGCTCCGGATCGCCCTGCACCCGCCGCACCAGCAGGCCCGACGTCACGACCTCGACGCGCGTGCGCCCGGACACCTTCCGGTCGCCGCGCACGGCGTAGCCGACGGTCTCGCCGACCGGTTCGCCCAGCAGCGCGGCCATCCGCGCGGCCGCGGCACGGGCCGCCAGGCGCCGCGGCTCCGCGACGACGACCCGGCCGCCCGCTTCGGCCAGTGCGAGCGGGACCAGCGTCGTCTTCCCCGTGCCGGGCGGCGCGACGAGGACCGCGGTGCCGTGGGCGTCCAGTGCGGAAAGCACGTCGGGCAGGACCGCGCGGACCGGCAGGTCGGGCAGTTTCACTTCGCGGTGACCTCGGGGGGTGGGGGCAGCTGGTAACCGGACGGCCCGATGTTCGCGTTGAGCGAGCGGAGCCATTCGCCGGAGGAGATCATCTTGCGGATCGCGTCGTCGACCGCGTTGACGCCCTGGGTGTCGCCCTTGCGCAGGCCGACGCCGTAGTTCTCCGCCGAGAACGGCTTCCCGACGATCTTCAGCAGCTCCGGGTCGCGGGTCACGTACCCGGCGAGGATCACCGCGTCCGTGGTGACCGCGTCGATCTGGCCGGCCAGCAGCGCCGTCACGCAGTCGGAGTACCGCGGGTACTCGACCAGCTGGACGGCCTGGGCGAACTTGTCCTTCACCTGCTGGGCCGGCGTCGACCCGGTGACCGAGCAAAGCCGCCGCCCGTTGAGCGCCTCCGGCCCGGTGATGTCGGCCGACGTCCGGCGCACCAGCAGGTCCTGGCCGGTGGTGAAGTACGGCCCGGCGAACGAGACGACCTGCTTGCGCTTGTCGGTGATCGAATAGGTGGCCACGACCAGGTCGACCGCACCGGAGGTGAGGTCCGTTTCCCGCGTCGCCGGCGTCGTTTCGCGCCAGGTGATGTCCTTCGCCGCGACCCCGAGTTCCGAGGCGACGAAAGTCGCGACGTCGACGTCGAACCCGACGAACCGGCCGTCCACGGTGTGCTCCGAGAGGCCCGGCGCGTCGAACCGGATGCCGATGGTCAGGTGATCCGTGGCACTCGCACGGGTGACCAGCGAGTCGCCGGGCGAAACGCTCGCCGGCCCGCACGCCGACGCCGTGACCAGCAACAACGCCGAAGCGAGGAGCGTGCGCCACCGCATCCAGCCGCTCCCTCCGCCGCTGCCCTGCCCTCACGAAGTTCTCAGGTCCTCCCGTTAGCCTAAGTGCGTGGTGCGACCGTCCCAACCCGTGCTGGACGCCGTCGGCACGCTCGCCCGGCTCGGGCTGGCTGCCGTCTGGCTCGTTTCGGGTGCGCTGAAGCTGGCGGATCCGGGGCAGACACTGATCGCCGTGCAGGCGTACGACCTGCTCCCGGACGCACTCGAAAACGTGGTGGCCATCGCGCTGCCGCTCGTCGAACTCGTGCTCGGGCTGTTCCTGCTCGCGGGCCTGGCGACCCGGTGGGCCGCGGGTGCCGCGCTGGTGCTGCTCGTCGTGCTCATCGCCGGCATCGCCCAGTCCTGGGCGCGCGGGCTGAGCATCGACTGCGGGTGCTTCGGCGGCGGCGGCCAGGTGGCGGCGGGGCAGACCGAGTACCCGCAGGAGATCCTCCGCGACTCCGGATTCGCGCTGCTCGCCGTGTGGCTGCTGGCGCGGCCGCGCACCTGGCTGTCGGTCGACAGCTGGCTGGCGCGAGGTCGCGGGAACTCCACCGAGCCCGGGTCCGACTACTCGGGTATCGCGGAAGGGAATTGATACACAGTGGGTGGAGCTGAGCGGACCGCTCGGAAGCGTCGTCAGGCCGCGCAGGCCGGGGGAGCCAAGGCGGTGGCCCAGGCCAGGGGCGCGTCCGGGGACAAGCGGAAGTGGATCATCGGGATCGCCGCCGTGGTCGTCGTGGCCGCGCTCGTGATCGGCGGCGTGATCTGGACGATCTCGGACCGGAACAAGACCAAGGGCCAGATCATCGGCGCCGGCGAGACGCCCAGTTCGCTCGCCGCCGATGTCACCCAAAAGCGTGACGGTGTGGTCGTCACCGTCGGCAAGGCCGGCGCCAAAGCCTCGATCGACGTCTACGCCGACTTCCTCTGCCCGATCTGCGGCGAGTTCGAGAAGCAGTACAAGGGCCAGGTCGAGCAGGCCGTCAACGACGGCAAGCTGCAGGTCCGCTACCACATGGTGCCGCTGCTGAACCAGCGTTCGAGCCCGCCCGGCTACTCCCTCGACTCGGCGAACGCGGCGCTGGCCGCGGCCGACGCCGGCAAGTTCGTCCAGTTCCACGACGCCCTGTTCGCGAACCAGCCCGAGGAGGGCAAGCGCGGCTACGACAAGGCGCAGCTGATCGAGCTCGGCAAGAACGTCGGCATCACCGATCCGGCGTTCGCGCAGACGGTCAACGCGGGGACGTACGACGAGCAGCTCGACAGCGCGTTCCAGCAGATCGAGAAGGACCCGAAGCTGGCGCAGGACTTCGGCGGCGGCCAGAGCGGCTTCGGCACGCCGACGGTCACCGCGAACGGCTCGATCGTGTCCTGGCAGGACCCCGACTGGCTCAAGAAGGTCACCGGCTGACCCCGGGGCAATTCGCCCACGCGGGCACGGAACGTCGACTAGGCTGAATCCCGCACCATGGGGAACCGGGGGTCGCGTGCGCACGTCGCACCCCTGGTGACAGGGAGGGCCAGTGGACGGTTCGCATTCGGGGTTTCACGTCGACGACGGCGCGTACACGCGGTACGCGCGCGAAGTCGACCCGCTCGGTGATGACGTCAAAGGTGCGGCCGACAAGCACGTCGGCCCGCACGTGACGCTCGGCGGTCACGGCTTCTCGGAAATGGGCGGCGAGTCCGGGTTCTCCGGGGCCTACAGCGGCCGGATGCGCGCGCTGCAGGAGCGGATGCACCGCGTCGGCGGCGGCTGGCGCCAGGTCGGCGAGGCCGCCCGGCAGACCGATCGCAACTACGCGGCGGTCGAAGCCGAGCACGGCGACGTCGTGCGGCGACTCGGGACCGAGCTCGGGCAGGGCCCCGCGTGACCGAGCACCACGCCGACCAGCTCGTCCGGCACGGCCTGGACACCACGAACCAGTTCGCCGACAAGGTGCGCCACGACCCGGCCGCGATCGGCGGCGCCCGGGACGCGCACCACGCCCTGCAGACGTCGGTGGGCCGCACCCGCGACGTCGCGGGCGAGCAGCGCGTCAACCTGGCCTCGGCCAGCTCGGGTTCGACGACCGACCGGGCGACCGCGACGTCGCAGAGCCTCGAAAAAGAGGTCCAGGACCTCCTGGACGAGAGCGCCGAGATCGAGAAGGCCGTCACCGAGGCCGCCGAGGCGCTGCACGTCGGCGAGATCAAGAACGACCAGGTCCGTGACCAGATCATCAAGGAGATCTCGGCGTCGATGAAGGCGCTGGCGGCGGTGAAGTCGATCCAGCCGCCGGAAAGCCGCGCCGCCGCGTCGCGCGACGTCCTGATGAAGCTGCAGACGAAGATCAGCCAGCTCACCGGACAGGCCGCGACCTTCAGCGAGCAAACGATCACCCAGCTGACCGACATCGGCACCCGGCTGGGCGGCGGCGAGCAGACGACGTCGTCGAGCAGCGCGTCGTCGACGAAGGTCGGCTCGTCGTTCAACAGCAACAGCGGCTACTCCGGCGGCGGCTCGGACGGCGGCGGTGGCGGCGGCGGTGGGGGAGGCGGCGGCGGTGGCGGCGGCGCCGTGCACAAGCCCCGGCTGCCGGTCGCGATCCCGCCGCAGCCCGGCTCCGGCGTCGCGATCAACCTCCCCGGCGGCAAGCAGGTCATGGCGCCGAACGAGACGGCGGCGAAGGCCGTGCGCAACGCCCTTTCGCAGCTCGGCGTGCCGTACGTCTGGGGCGGCACCGCGCGCGGCCAGGGCCTCGACTGCAGCGGGCTGACCATGACGTCGTACCAGGACGCGGGCCTGCAGCTGCCGCGGACGGCGGCGCAGCAGACGGTCGGCGCCGAGGTGCCTTCGATCGACCAGCTCCTGCCCGGCGACCTCGTCGTGTGGTCCGGCCACGTGGCGATGGTGATCGGCGACGGCCAGATGGTCGAGGCGGGGGATCCGGTGCAGATCAGCAAGATCCGCACCACGAACGCGGGGCAGTCGTTCATCGGTTTCTACCGGCCGACGGGGTGAGTCGTGGCTGACTTCGACATCGACCTGGCGTCCGCGCGGATCGCCGAGCAGGCGGACCGCGCGGAGGCCGACGCTTCGGCGCGCTTCGCCCGCTCGGGCCCGGTGGTGGGCAAGGCGTCGTCCCCGGACGGCACCATCGAGGTCCAGGTGGCCCCCGGCGGGCTGCTGACCGGGCTGACGATCCACCGCTCGACGCTGCGGCACGGCTCGGCGGTGCTCGCCGACCAGATCCTCGAGCTGGCCCAGCGTGCGACCCGCCGCGCGGGCGACAAGATGTACCACGCGCTGGCGCCGGTGGTGGACGCGTCGCAGCTGGAAGTGCTGGGCTACGAGCCGATCCCGGACGACGACCCGGACGCCGAGACCTACACGTACGGGAGATGACGCGGTGATCACGACCCGCCAGCTGATCGCCCAGGCCCGGGCGCGCGAAGCGGCGATGTCCCGAGTGGACGAACTGATGGCCGCCGCTTCCGGGACCGCCCACGACGTCGACGGCCAGGTCGAGGCGACGGTCGACGCGCGCGGGAAGCTGCTTCGGTTGTGGCTGGCGCCTTCCGCGGTGAACCTGGGCGAGCAGCTGGCGCCGCGGGTGGTGGAGGTCGCGCGGGCCGCCATGCGCGAGGCGACCCAGGACGCCTACAACCGGGTCGCTTTGCTGCTGGGCGAAGACATGACGTACATGATCGAGCAGATGACGGGCATGCCCGCGCCGGCCCGGGCCGAGGACGACGACCCGGGCATGACGGTGGAGGAGTTCCAGCGGCTGCGGGCCGAGCGCCTCGGCGCGGCACCTTCGGAAGCAGCTCCGGCGGCTCCGGCAGCTCCGGCGGCTTCGAACGTCGAGGACGAGGACGCGTATTGGGAGTCCTTCGACCCGGCTTCCCTGCGCTCGGACCGCTAACTCACGCCGGCGAGGAACTCGGCGAAGAGGCGGCCCGCGGCGGGGGAGGTGAACTGGCGCTCCAGCTCCGCGCGGGCGGTCCGCTGGCGGAATTCCCCCGCGTAGGAGGGATCTCCGGCGTCGTGCATGACGTCGGTGATCCACGCCGCGAAGGCCTGGTAGTTCCAGACGTGGCGCAGGCACGTCTCCGAATAGCCGTCGAGCAGGCTCGGGTCGTCCTCCTTCGCCCGGCGGACGACGGCGTTCGCGAAGACCTCGGCGTCGAAGAGCGCGAGGTGGATTCCCTTGGCGCTCATCGGCGGGACGATGTGGGCCGCGTCGCCGAGCAGGTACAGCGGGCCGTGGTGCATCGGGCTGTGGACCACGTTGCGCAGGGGCACCAGCCTCTTCTCGGCGATCCGGCCGGGCGTGACCGGCCGGCCGAAGCGGGCGCTCAGCTCGCTCCAGACGCGCTCGTCCGGCCAGTGCGCGAGTTCGTCGCCGGGCGGGCACTGGAGGTAGACGCGGCTGGCGTGCGCGCCGCGGGGGATCATCCCCGCCAGGCCGCGGGCGTGGATCGCCATGCCGGACGGGGCGGCGGCCACTTCGGCCAGGACGCTCAGCCAGGCGTAGCCGTATTCGCGGGAGTACCGGGTGAGGACGCCGTCGGGGAAGGCCGTCCGGCTGATCCCGCGATCGCCGTCGCAGCCGGCGATGTGGTCGCAGGGGAGGACGACGTCCGCGTACCGGACGGCGGGGCGTTCGAGGTCCAGGGTGATGTCGTCGGCTTCGAAGCGGAGATCCCCGCCCGCGCGCAGGAAGACGTCCGTGAGATTCCGGACGAGGACCTGCTGGGGGCAGAAAACGCTTTCGTCGTCCCCGGCGAAGTCGATCGAGAGTTCTTCGCCGTCGAGGAAGAAGCCGGCCTCGACGTCCGGCAAGGCGTCGTTCGCGAAGACCTCCTCGAGGCCCCACTCGCGGAACATGCGCACGCCGCGGCTGTCGATGGTCCCGGCCCGCTGCCGCCGCTCGACGTACTCGCGGCTGTGCTTTTCCAGGACGACGCAGCCGATCCCGCTGCGCAGCAGGAGGTTCCCGAGGGTGAGCCCGGCGACCCCGGCTCCGATGACGACGACGGTGGTGTGTTCGGTCATGACTCCACTGTGGCTCCGGCCGCGGGCGCGCCCCACCGGTGACGGGACAACGGATACCGGAAACCCGCCAACCTGGTGTCCTGAGTCGTTGATTCGTTGGCAGTGTGCGGCGAGAGTGTCGAGGATCTGGTCGGGGTGCTGCAGCAGCCAGTTCTTGATCGCCGGGGTCTTGTGGGTGGCGTAGTTGTCGCAGACCAGGTGCTGGGCGATCACCGACCCGGTGGCCGGGTTCAGGGCGGCGAACAGGCTGGTGGTGCCGTGCCGCACGTAGTCGTGGGTCGGCATCACGGCACTTTGGGCACTGACCACGAGATCAAGACTCAGGACACTAGCGCCGCCGGTCCAGCCCGGCCTGGTAGCGGCCCGGCGTCTGGCCGACGACCTCGGTGAAGGCGTCGATGAAGCTCGACGGGTTGGACCAGCCGCACGCCATCGCGGTGGCGGTGACCGACCGGCCTTCGGTGAGGTGGACCAGGGCGTGGTGGATGCGCAGGATGGTGCGCCAGCGGAGGAAGCCCATCCCGAGCTCGGCCTGGAACAGGCGGCTGAGGGTGCGTTCGCTCGCCCCGGCCGTCCGGCCCAGTTCGGCCAGCGTCGTGGTTCGCGCGGGATCGGCGTGCAGGAGACCCGTGACCGCGCGCAGCCGGTCGTCCCGCGGTTCCGGCAGGTGCAGGGCCAGCTCGGGCGGCCCGGCGAGCTCGTCGAGCACCACCGCGCGCAGCCGCCGGTGCGCGCCGGGGCGGCTTTCCCGCGGGTCGGTCAGCGCCAGGATGACCTCGCGCAGGAGCGGGCTCACGGCGAACACGTTGGGGTGCCCGGCGAGCTCGCCGCACAGGTCGGCCGGGATGACGACGAGCCGGAAATCGGTCCGGCCGTAGCAGCGGTGGGAGTGGTCGAACCCCGGCGGTGTCCACGCGACGCGGTTGGCCGGGGCGACCCAGGTCCCGCGTTCGGTCGTCGTGGCGAAGGCGCCGGCGGCCGCGTACACGAGCTGGCCGTCGGCGTGGCGGTGGGTGCCGAGGTGGAAGCCGTGCGGCAGCCAGCCCTTCCCCTCGGGGGTGTGGCCTTCGGGCCTGCGGTGGCGGGTTTCCGGCATCGGCCGCCAGCCTACGCCCGGCCGGTCACGCCAGCTGGGCCGTGGAGTTCGCGCCGTCCAGGGACTCCCGCAGGATGTCCGCGTGACCCGCGTGCTGGGCCGTCTCGTGGACGAGGTGCAGGACGATCCGCCGCGCCGACCAGAACTGGGGCTCCGGCGGGGACCACGGCGTCGTCGGCAACTGCACCTCGACGTCCAACGACGGCAGGGAAGCCACGTACGCGTCGGTCTCGGCGGCGGCCGTCGCGTACTCCTTCAGCCAGTAGGACAGCGTTTCGCTCATCGAGTACTGCGCCGTGTCCAGCATCCCCTCCGGCAGCTCGCCGTCACCCTTGCGCAGGATCTCGAGCCAGAGGCGTTCGCCCGTCGCCAGGTGGCGGATCAAGCCACCGAGGGTGAGGGTGCTGACCGTAATGCGGCGGGCCGCGTCGGCGTCCGAGAGGTTCCGGACCGGGATCAGCAAGCGCTTGCGGACTTCGGCGAGGAGGGCGAGCAGTTCGTCGGTTTCGCGTGTCATGGGCACACCGTAGAAGCGAATTAGGTCAGGTACTGGCCGCAACTGACGATCCCGCTCAGCGGCACCCGAGTTCACTCAGAGGTCTGGACCAACCGGCAACGCCTATGCATTAATTCAAGGCGTGAATTTTGGTCTCTCGACGAGGAGGACCTACATGGGCCTCGGACGCAGGCTGGGGGTCGGCGCGCTCGCCGTCGGGCTGCTGCTGGCTTCGGAAACCACCGCTCTCGCCGGGAACGGCCCGGCGTACAAGGATTCCCGGCGACCGGTGAAGGTCCGCGTCGCCGATCTGATGTCCCGGATGAGCCTCGACGACAAGCTCGGCCAGATGATGCAGGCCGAACGCCTCGGGGTCAAAAGCCCCGAGGACGTCACCACCGGCCGGCTCGGTTCGCTGCTCTCCGGGGGCAGCTCGCAGCCGACGCCGAACACGCCCGTCAGCTGGGCCGACATGTACGACAGCTTCCAGAAAGCCGCGCTCGCCACGCCGCTGGGCATCCCGCTGATCTACGGCGTCGACGCCGTCCACGGCCACAACGGCCTCTACGGCGCCACCGTCTTCCCGCACAACATCGGCCTCGGCGCGACGCGCGATCCGCGGCTGGTCGAGAAGATCGGCCGCGCCACCGCGGAAGAGGTGTCCGGCACCGGCATCGACTGGGACTTCGCGCCCTGCCTGTGCGTCGCCCGCAACGACCGCTGGGGCCGCACCTACGAGTCCTTCGGCGAGGTCCCGCAGCTGGCCACCGAGATGACGTCGATCATCACCGGCCTGCAGGGCACGCGCCTGGACCGGCCGGGTTCGGTACTGGCCACCGCCAAGCACTACGTCGGCGACGGCGGCACCACCGGCGGCGTCAACGAGGGCAACACCGAGATCAGCGAGCAAGAGCTGCGCGCGATCCACCTGCCGCCGTTCAAGGCCGCGGTCCAGCGCGGGGTCGGCTCGGTGATGATCTCCTACAGCAGCTGGAACGGCGTCAAGATGCACGCCGGCTCGTACCTGATCAACGACGTCCTGAAGAAGGAGCTCGGCTTCTCGGGCATCGTCGTTTCGGACTACAACGGCGTCGACAAGATCGACGGCAAGAGCGGGTTCACCCCCGAAGAGGTCGAGGCCTCGATCAACGCCGGCATCGACATGGTGATGGTGCCCTTCGAGTGGCAGAAGTTCATCGACACGCTGCGCACCCTCGTCCGGGACGGGCGCGTGCCGATGTCCCGGATCGACGACGCGAACAAGCGCATCCTCACCAAGAAGTTCGAGCTCGGCCTGTTCGAGCACCCGCTGACCGACCGGCGCTTCCTGGGCACCATCGGCAGCGAGCAGCACCGCGACCTCGCTCGCCAGGCGGTCCGGGAATCCCAGGTGCTGCTCAAGAACGAGGGCGGTGTGCTGCCGCTGGCCAAGCGGCACGAGAAGATCTTCGTGGCCGGCAAGAGCGCCGACGACATCGGCAACCAGTCCGGGGGCTGGACGGTCGGCTGGCAGGGGACCAGCGGCCCGGTCATCCCCGGCACCACGATCCTGCAGGGCATCGAGAGCAAGTCCTCGGCGGTCACCTACGCCAAGGACGGCACCGGGATCGACGGCAGCTACGACGTCGCCGTCGCGGTGATCGGCGAAACGCCCTACGCCGAAGGCAAGGGCGACCGTCCACAAGGGATGGGACTGGACGAGACCGATCTCGCCACGCTGCGCAAGCTGAAGGACTCCGGCGTGCCGACGGTGGCCGTGCTCGTGTCCGGGCGCCCGCTCGACATCGGTGCGCAGCTGCCGGACTGGGCCGGGCTCGTCGAGTCGTGGCTGCCGGGCAGCGAAGGACAAGGCGTCGCCGACGTGCTCTTCGGCGACTACAACCCGACCGGCAAGCTCCCGGTGACCTGGATGCGCAGCGCCGACCAGCAGCCGATCAACGTCGGTGACGGCAAGCCCGCGCTGTTCCCGTTCGGCTTCGGGCTGCGCTACCCGCACCGCCCCTGGTGATTCCCCGTCCCCCCAACGGAAAGGTCCCCGCATGCCGTCCAGAACCCGCCGCCCGCTGCTCCGGATATTGGCGTTCTTCGCCGCCTGCCTCGGGCTCAGCTTCGCCGGCCCGGCCGTGGAAGCCGCGACGCCGTTCAAGGTGCTCGCCTTCTACAGCGGCACCTACGACGCCGCGCACATCAGTTTCGAGAAGGAGGCCAACGTCTGGTTCCCGCAGCAGGCGGCGGCCAACGGCTTCACCTACACCGCGACGAACAACTGGAACCAGCTCACGACCATCACCCCGGGTCAGTACCAGGTCGTCATGTTCCTCGACGACCAGCCGCAGTCGCAGGCGCAGTTCCAGGGCTTCCAGCGGTACATGCAGGCCGGCGGCGCGTTCTACGGCTTCCACGTCACCGCCTACAACGACAGCTCGACGCCGTCGTACGCCGACTGGTTCCACAACGACTTCCTCGGCACCGGGCGCTTCACGTCGAACACGTGGGGCCCGACGCCGGAGACGCTGAAGATCGAGAACCGCACGCACCCGTCGACGGTGAACCTGCCGGCGACCATCAAGTCCTCGACGTCCGAGTGGTACGCGTGGCAGAACGACCTGCGCCAGAACCCGAACATCAGCATCCTGGCGTCGATGGACTCGTCCACGTTCCCGATCGGCACCGACCCGAACCAGACCTGGTACAGCGGGTACTACCCGATCTCGTGGACGAACAAGAGCTACAAGATGATCTACTCGAACTTCGGCCACAACGCGATGAACTACGACACGAACACCGCGCTGTCCTCGACGTTCGAGAGCGCCGACCAGAACCGGTTCCTGCTCGACGGCCTGAAGTGGCTCGGCGGCGGTGGCACGACCACCCCGCCGCCGGACGGCACGATCGACCCGGCGGCCTGGTACGCGGTGTCGAACAAGGCGTCCGGCAAGTGCGTCGACGCGAAGGCCGCGGGCAGCACCAACGGCACCGTGATCCAGCAGTACACCTGCAACGGGACCACCGCGCAGCAGTACCAGTTCGCCCCGACCAGCGGTGGCTTCGACCGGATCAACAACCGCACCAACCCGGCCGAGGTCATCGACGTCACGAACGTGGCGACGACGGACAACGCCGGCCTGCAGCTGTGGTCCTACAGCGGCGGGAACAACCAGCAGTGGCAGCCGGTGCCGGAGGGCGGCGGGTACTACCACTTCGTCGCCCGCCACAGCGGCAAGTGCCTGACCGTGCCGGGCGCGTCCACCGCGGACGCCGTCCAGCTGGTCCAGTCGGCCTGTGACGGCGGCGCCGCGCAGTCGTTCAAGGTCGCCTAGCGCGGCGTGCGTGGGGCGCCCGCGGAAAGCGTTTCCGCGGGCGCCCCACGCCGGTCGTCGTCCGGGTCCCGCTCCACTGCTCGCGTGTTCCGTCCATCGGGGGATGTGCGGTGCGTCACCCGCTAGCTAACATGAAGCTCTTTCATGAACGCTCGGAGGGTGCGATGCGGCGCGGAGTGGTTTTCGTGGTGGTGGCCCTGCTGGCGGGCCTGCTCGCCGGGGTGACGCCCGCGGTCGCGGCGCCGGCGTTCTTCTGGGGCGTCGCGACCTCGGGGTACCAGTCGGAAGGCTCGGCGCCCGACAGCAACTGGCGCCGCTACGAGCGGGCGAAGACGTCGTCGATCAAGGAGCCCTACCGCGACGCCGTCGACTTCCGGCACCGCTACGCCGAGGACATCGAGCGCGCGAAGCAGCTCGGCGTGAACGTGTTCCGCTTCAGCGTCGAGTGGGCGCGCATCGAACCCCGGCCCGGCCAGGTCGACCAGACCGAGCTGGCGTACTACGACGACGTCGTGCGCCGCGTCGTGGCCGCGGGGATGCGGCCGATGATCACCCTCGACCACTGGGTCTACCCGGGCTGGGTCGCCGACCAGGGCGGCTGGGACTCCGACCGCACCGTCGAGGCCTGGCTCGTCAACGCCCGCCGCGTCGTGGACCGGTACAAGGGGCTCGGCGCGATCTGGATCACGATCAACGAGCCGACCGTCTACCTGCAGAACGAAACCGCCAACGGCGGGCTCGCCGGGTGGAAGCTGCCGTGGGCGCAGGCGCGGCTGGTGACGGTGCACCGCGCGGCCTACGACCTGATCCACTCGCTGGACCCCGGTGCGCTCGTGTCCAGCAACACCGCCTACATCCCGGCCGCGCAGGGCATCCTGGACGCGTCGTTCCTCGACCGGGTGCGCGACAAGCTCGACTTCGCCGGCCTCGACTACTACTACGGCGCGAGCCTCGACAACCTCAGCGCCGTCCACGCGGCGAGCGGGGAGTTCTGGAAGGTGACGCCGCAGCCGGACGGCATCTACTACGCGCTGCGGTACTACGCGCGGAAGTTCCCGGACCTGCCGCTCTACGTCGTGGAAAACGGGATGCCGACCGACAATGGCAACGCGCGCCCCGACGGCTACACGCGCTCGGACCACCTGCGCGACCACATCTACTGGGTGCAGCGCGCGAAGGCCGACGGCATGAACGTCATCGGCTACAACTACTGGAGCCTCACCGACAACTACGAGTGGGGCAGTTACCAGCCGCGGTTCGGGCTGTACACAGTGGACGCTTCGAGCGACCCGGCGCTGACCCGGCGGCCCACCGACGCCGTCGCGGCCTACCGGCAGCTGATCGCCGGCCACGGCGTCCCGGCCGGGTACGCGCCGGTGCGGCCGCCGGGCTTCTGCTCGGTCGTCGACGGCCTCGGCAGCTGCCTCGACCCGGCTCGCTACCCGGGTCCGGTCGCACCCCTGGGCTAGCCCAAGCCGCACTTTCACGTGAAAGTGCGGGGGTGCGGTCGGGGGTTGATAAATACATGCCGGTCTGTATGTTTGTTGCATGGCGAACAGGGTGTACGTCGTCGGCGTCGGGATGACGAAGTTCGAGAAGCCCGGGCGGCGCGAAGGCTGGGACTACCCGCAGATGGCCCGGGAGGCGGGGACCAAGGCACTGGAGGACGCCGGGGTCGCGTTCGACGTCGTCGAGCAGGCCTACGTCGGCTACGTCTACGGCGAATCGACGTCGGGGCAGCGCGCGGTCTACGAGCTGGGGATGACCGGGATCCCCGTGGTCAACGTCAACAACAACTGCTCCACCGGCTCGACCGCGCTGTACCTGGCCGCGGAGGCGATCCGCGGCGGGCGCGCGGACTGCGTGCTCGCGCTGGGCTTCGAGAAGATGCAGCCGGGCTCGCTCGCGTCGACCTACGACGACCGCGAACAGCCGCTGGGCAACCACCTCCAGGCGCTCGCCGAGATCTCCGAGGTGCTGTTCCCGCCGGCGCCGTGGATGTTCGGCGCCGCCGGCCGGGAGCACATGCGGAAGCACGGCACCACCGCCGAGCACTTCGCGAAGATCGGCGAGAAGAACCACCGGCACTCGGTGCACAACCCGTACGCCCAGTTCCAGGACGTCTACTCGCTCGAGGACATCCGCGCGTCGCGGATGATCTACGACCCGCTGACCAAGCTGCAGTGCTCGCCGACGTCGGACGGCTCCGGCGCGGCGATACTGGCGAGCGAGTCCTTCGTGGAATCCCGCGACCTCGCCGGGCGCGCGGTCGAGATCGCCGGGCAGGCGCTGACCACCGACTTCCGCAGCACCTTCGACGGCAGCGCCAAGAACATCGTCGGCTACGACATGACCCGGCAGGCCGCGCTGCGCGTCTACGACCAGGCCGGGCTCGGGCCCGCGGACTTCCAGGTCATCGAGCTGCACGACTGCTTTTCCGCCAACGAACTGCTGACCTACGAAGCACTCGGGCTCTGCGAAGAGGGCGAAGGCGGGCACCTCGTCGACGCCGGCGACACGACGTACGGCGGGCGCTGGGTGGTCAACCCCTCCGGCGGCCTGATCTCGAAGGGCCACCCGCTCGGCGCCACCGGGCTCGCCCAGTGCGCCGAACTCACCTGGCAGCTGCGCGGCGACGCGGAAAAGCGCCAGGTCCCGGACGTGCGCGCGGCTCTGCAGCACAACATCGGACTCGGTGGCGCCGCCGTCGTCACCGCCTACCAGCGAGCTTAGGAGAAGAAACCATGGGCCGGATCAGCGCGACCGTCGAACTGCCCGCCGCGCCGGACGAGGTGTGGGCGGAGTTCTCGAACCCGAACAACTTCGAGAAGTGGCTGACCATCCACACGAAGTGGAAGGGCGACGTCCC
Organism: Amycolatopsis sp. NPDC049159; assembly: GCF_040648295.1. NCBI lineage: Bacteria > Bacillati > Actinomycetota > Actinomycetes > Pseudonocardiales > Pseudonocardiaceae > Amycolatopsis > Amycolatopsis sp. NPDC049159. The sequence goes on along the minus strand of NZ_JBEZDL010000020.1, from coordinate 159,930 downwards.
CGCGGAGTTCTCCCGGGGTTCGCAGGTGTCCGAGGTGGTCACCATGCTCGGGATGGCGAACACCATCACGTGGACCGTCGAGGAGTACGACGCTCCGAACCGCCTGGTCATCTCCGGCACGGGCATGGCCGGGGTGAAGATCAGCTTCTCGCTTTCGGTGGCAGCGGCCGGGGCCGGCTCGGCGGCGACCATCGACGCGGAGTTCACCGGCCAGATGATCGTCGGCGCGCTCGGCAAGGCCGTGGAGAAGGACGGGAAGAAGAACCTCGACGAGTCGCTCGAGAAGTTCAAGGCGCTGGTCGCGTGAAGTTCGACCCGGCCGGGCTCGGCAAGTGGACCGAACCGGTGCGGTTCGACGTCACGCGCGAGCGGCTCGCCGAGTACGCGGCGGCGACGAACGACCCGATCCCGGCCCACCGCGCCGGCGACGTCGCGAGCCCGGTGTTCGCGATCGTGCCGGTGTTCCAGTCGCTGCTGGAACCGGCGCTGGAGGTCGTGCCGCCGTCGCTGTTCGGACGGGTGCTGCACGGCGAGCAGGACTTCCGCTTCCACCGCCCGATCCGGCCCGGCGATGCGCTGGTGTCGCGCGCCAAGATGACCGGCTACGAGGGCCTGCCGAAGGGCACGCGGGCGACCGTGTACCTCGAATGCCGGTCGGTATCCGGGGAGCTGGTCAACGAGCAGCACGTGACGTTCTTCGTGCGCGGCTTCGACACCGGCGAGCAGCGCGGCACCCTCGGGCCGGCGCACCGGTTCACCGACGCCCTGCGCTCGCAGGCGCCGGTGGCGAAGGTGAGCCAGCACGTCGACGACGACCAGACCTACCGCTACGGCCCGGCGGCCGGCGACCCGATGCCGATCCACCTCGACGAGGAGGTCGCGAAGGCGGCCGGGCTGCCGGGGATCATCGCGCACGGGCTGTGCACGATGGCGTTCACGTCGTGGGCGGTGCTGACCGAAGTCGCGGGCGCCGACGTGACCCGGCTGCGGCGGCTGGCCGTCCGGTTCGCCTCGCCGGTGCTGCCCGGCCGGGACCTGTCGACGGCGATCTGGGCGGCGGGTTCCGGTTCGTACGCCTTCGAAACGACCATGGGCGACACCTTGGTGATCAAGGACGGCCTCGCCGAGATCGGAGAGAACTGATGGGGTCACTGGACGGGCGCGTCGCGCTGATCACCGGCGCGGGCCGCGGGATCGGCCGCGAGCACGCACTGTTGTTCGCCCGGGAAGGCGCTTCCGTGGTCGTGAACGACCTCGGCGGCGGCAACGACGGGACCGGCTCTTCCGCCGGGCCTGCTGCTTCGGTGGTGTCCGAAATCCGGGAGCTGGGCGGTTCGGCGGTCGCCAACACCTCCAGCGTGACGTCGTGGGCGGGCGCGTCGGAGCTGGTCGAGCAGGCGGTGTCGGAGTTCGGGCGGCTGGACGTCGTGGTGAACAACGCGGGCATCCTGCGCGACGCGTTCGTCGCCGGCATCACCGAGCAGCAGTGGGACGACGTGATCGCGGTCCACCTCAAGGGCCACGCGGCGGTCCTGCACCACGCGGCGGCGTTCTGGAAGTCCGCGTCGAAGGCGGGTTCGCCGGTGTCCGCGTCGGTGATCAACACGGCGTCGGCGTCCGGCGTGACCCTGCCGAACGCGGGCCAGCTCAACTACGGCGCGGCGAAGGCGGGCATCGCGGCGATGACCCTGGTGGCGGCGGCCGAGCTGGAGCGCTACGGGGTGCGCGTGAACGCGATCGCCCCGATCGCCCGCACGCGGCTGACACTGGCGACCCCGGGCATGGGGGCGATCTTCGCCGAACCGGTTTCCGAGGGGGAGTTCGACGCGTTCTCGCCGGCGAACATCTCGCCGCTGGTGGCCTACCTGGCTGCCGAGAAGTGCGCGCTGACGGGCAAGGTGTTCGCGGTCCAGGGCGGCGCGATCTCGGAGCTGGCGGGCTGGCACGACGTCAAGGTGATCGAGACGGACGGTCCGTGGGAGATCGACGACATCGCGGCGAGGCTGCCGTGATCGAGTGGTCGGAGACGGACCTGCCGGTCCGCGATTCGATCCGGGACTTCATTGCGAAGGAGATCCGGCCGCACCTGGACGCCCTGGAGAGCGGTTCGCTGCCGCCGTACGAGATCATCCGGAAGCTGTACGCGGCGTTCGGGCTGGACGTCATGGCGGCGGACGCGGTTTCCCGGCTCTGGCTCGGACGCGTTCGGCGGCATGCGGACGCGGACACGGTGGTGGTGTACGCGAAGCTGGCCGACGGTTCGCCGGCCCGCGACCGGCCGGTGCTGACGTTCGTGCTGGACCGCGGGATGCCGGGTTTCGTGCGGGGCAAGCCGTTCAAGAAGAGGGGGATGATCAACGAGTGCCTGCGGCTGTGCGTCGAGTGCGCGAAGAGCCGCCGGTTGTGGGGCCGGGAGATCGGCCGGTTCCAGTTGATCCAGCTGAAGCCGGCGAAGATGGAGGAGGCGTCGGCGATGAAGCTGTATTCGTCGGAGGCGGCGACCGAGGTGGCGATGGAGGCGGTGCAGTTGTTCGGGAGCAACGAAATCCAGGTGACCCACATCGCGAAGGCACTGCTGGCCTGAGGTGGCTGGGCCGTCCGGCGTAGTCAGCGCGCGGGTGGCTCCGGAGCGCCCGAAGATGGACGGGTGGAGACGCGAGGGGGAGCGCGGCGAGCCTGGGCACTCGGACTGCTGACCGGCGGGTTGTTCGCCGCCTGGCTGGTGCCGCTCGGCATGACGGTGGTGTGGCCGGACGGCCCGTGGTGGGGCTCGGTGCTGACCGGCCTCTGCGCCGGCACGGTGTTCGGCGCGGTGCTGGGGCCGGCGATAACGCGCACGGAACGCGAGATGTGGCGCGCCTGCGCGGAAGACCTGACCTGGCCCGAGTTCCGGGCCGCCGCCCGGGCCAGCCGTTCGGGGCGGGTGCCCCCGGACCCCCGGCTGCACGCGGCGGCGACGCGCCTCGCGGTCTACCAGCTGGCCCAGCACCGCCGCCGTCGCCGCAGCACGGTCATCGCCTGCGCGCTGGCCGCGGGGGTCAGCGCGCTGAACGCGGTGCTCGGCAACGTGATCGGCCTGTTCGGCGCGGGCGGGGTCGTCATCGTGGCCGGGGTGTTCCTCCACGAACGCGTCCGGCTGAGCAGAGCTTTGCTTCGCCTGCGGGAGGACTCGCCGGCATGAAAGGCGTGGACGTCGAGGCGATCAAGCGCCGCGGCTACGTGCGCACCCTGGTGTGGTGGCCGTTCCTGCTGCTCCAGGCCATCGTGTTCGGCGCCGACCTGCTCGTGAAGGCCGGTCTGCACCACTGGAGCTTCTCCGCGGAGAACATCATCAGCGCGGCCGCGCGTGCCGTGCTGACGTGGCTCTTCTTCGCGGCCCTCTGGCGTTACCTGATCCGCCGCGAGCAGAAGAAGCGTTCCCGGCCCGGCTCGTGAGTGGGAAACAGGGTTACAACCCTGTTTCCCACTCACGAGCGGGTGTCAGCTTCGTTCGATCAGGTGGCCCACCACGTCCGGGCCCGGGTGGGCGTGGCCGGAGCCGTCGCGGCGGACGTCGGTCTCCGGGAGTTCCACCGGGTCGCCGTTGCGGGCCGCCGCGGCCGGGCGGGGGCCGATCCAGGCGACCTGCACCGCTGTTTCGCCCTTCAGGAAGCGGTGGGCTCGGACGCCGCCCGTCGCCCGGCCCTTCGGCGGGTACTCGCTGAACGGCGTCACCTTCACGCTCTGGCCCGTCGCCGTGATCACCAGGGGCTCGCCGTGTTCGTCGTCGTCCGTGCGGACCGCGCCGAAGAAGACCACCGAGCCCGCGCCCACGTTGATGCCCGCCATGCCGCCGCCCTTCAGGCCTTGCGGGCGGACCAACGAGGCCGCGTACTTCAGCAGCGACGCTTCCGAGGACACGAACGCCAGCGTCTCCGTGCCGTCCTTCAGCCACGTGGCTCCGACGACCTCGTCGCCGTCCTTGAGGCTGATCACCTCGAACTCGTCCGAGCGGACCGGCCACTCCGGGGAGCAGATCTTCACCACGCCCGCGCGGGTGCCCAGTGCGAGGCCGGGGGAGCCCGCCGCCTGGTCGCCGAGGGGGGCGATGCCGATGACCGTCTCGCCCTTCTCCAGCGGGACCAGCTCGCGGGCCGCCATGCCGCCGCGCAGGGAGACCGTGCCCGCCTGTTCCGGGAGGACCGGCAACGGGAGCACGTCCGTCTTGAACGCGCGGCCGCGGCTGGTCACCAGCAGGACCTGGCCGCGGGCCGTGGTGTGGACCACCGCCGAGACGGCGTCGTGCTTCACGCGGCCGTTGCGGCGACGCGTCTCCGTCGCTTCCTCGGACTCGGCCGCCGTGCGGGCCACCAGGCCCGTCGCCGACAGGATGACCTGGCACGGGTCGTCCGCGACCTCCAGCGGGCCCGAAGGCTTCGACGCCGCCAGGACCTCCTTCAGGTCGCCGTCGATCAGGGACGTCCGGCGCTCGGTCGGGAAGTCCTTCGCGATCTTCGCCAGCTCCGCCGAGACGAGCTTCTTCAGCACCGACTCGTCGTCGAGGATCTTGCTCAGCTCCGCGATCTCCTCGCGCAGCTGGTCCTGCTCCGATTCCAGCTCGAGGCGGTCGTACTTGGTGAGGCGGCGCAGCGGCGTGTCCAGGATGTAGGTCGCCTGGATCTCCGACAGCTTGAACCGCTGCATCAGGCCGTCCTTCGCGGCCGCGGCGTTCTCGCTCTCGCGGATCAGCCGGATCACCTTGTCGATGTTCAGCAGGGCGACCAGCAGACCCTCGACCAGGTGCAGCCGCTCTTCGCGCTTGCGGCGGCGGTACTTCGTGCGCCGCGTGACGACGTCGTAGCGGTGGCGGAGGAAGACCTCCAGCAGTTCCTTCAGCCCCAGCGTCTGCGGCTGGCCGTCGACGAGCACCAGGTTGTTGATGCCGAACGACTGCTCCAGCGGCGTCAGCCGGTACAGGTCCGCGAGCAGCGCCTGCGGGTTGACGCCGACCTTGCACTCGATGACCAGCCGCGTGCCGTTCTCGCGGTCGGTGAGGTCCTTGACGTCGGCGATGCCGGTGAGCCGCTTGGACTTGTTGACCTCGTCGGTGATCTTCTCGATCACCTTCTCCGGCCCGACGCCGTAGGGCAGCTCGGTGACGGTGATCGCCTGCCGCCCGCGGCTGCCTTCGAGGGGCCCCGTCTCGCAGTTCGCGCGCATCCGGACCACGCCGCGGCCGGTCTCGTAGGCGCGGCGGACCTCGTCCAGGCCGAGCAGGCTGCCGCCGGTCGGGAGGTCGGGGCCCGGCACGAACTCCATCAGCTTGTCGAGCGTCGCGCTCGGGTGCGTGATCAGCCACCGCGCCGCCGCGACGACCTCGCCGAGGTTGTGCGGGATCATGTTGGTCGCCATCCCGACCGCGATCCCGGACGTGCCGTTGACCAGCAGGTTCGGGAAGGCCGCGGGCAGCACGGACGGCTCCTGCAGCGAACCGTCGTAGTTGGGCCGGAAGTCGACGGTCTCTTCGCCGAGCTCGCCGACCAGCTGCATCGCCTCGGGCGACATCCGCGCTTCGGTGTACCGCGAAGCGGCCGGGCCGTCATCCGGGCTACCGAAGTTGCCGTGGCCGTCGATCAGCGGGACGTTCAGCGAGAAGTCCTGGGCCAGCCGGACCATCGCGTCGTAGATCGCGACGTCGCCGTGCGGGTGGTACTTGCCCATCACGTCGCCGACCACGCGGGACGACTTCACGTACGCGTGCGTCGGGCGGTAGCCGTTCTCGTTCATCGAGTAGAGGATGCGGCGGTGGACCGGCTTCAACCCGTCGCGCGCGTCCGGCAGGGCGCGCGAGTGGATGACCGAGTACGCGTATTCCAGGTACGAGTCTTCGATCTCCGTCTTCAGCGAGTTGTCGAAGACGTTCGCGCCGGCGGAGTCGAACGCGCTGGGATCGACCTTGGTGGTGGTGCCCTTGCGGCGTGCCACGGCAGAACTCCTTGGTAGCTGAGAAAACTTAAGCGTCGATGGCGTCGCGGTCGATCCGGTCCGAGGAGGCGACCAGCCAGTTCCGCCGGGGCTCGACCTTCTCGCCCATCAGCAGCTCCAGCGCGCCCTCGGCGGCCTCGGCGTCGTCCATGGTGATCCGGCGGACCGAGCGGCTGGCCGGGTTCATCGTGGTGTCCCACAGCTCGTCGGCGTCCATCTCGCCGAGGCCCTTGAACCGCGGCACCGGCGTGACGATGCTCTTGCCCGCCCGCTCCAGCTCCGCGTACTTGGACTCCATCTCCTGCTGGGTGAAGGTGAAGTGCGTCTCCGGGTTGCGGCCCTTCGTGACGAGCTTGTGCAGCGGCGGCATCGCCGCGTACAGCCGGCCGTCCTCGATCACCGGGCGCATGTACTTGGCGAACAGCGTGATCAGCAGGGTGCGGATGTGCGAGCCGTCGACGTCCGCGTCCGCCATCAGGATCACACGGCCGTAGCGCATGGTCGTGAGGTCGAACGTGCGGCCGGTGCCCGCACCGAGCACCTGCACGATCGACGCGATCTCGGCGTTCTTCAGCGTGTCGCCCAGCGACGCCTTCTGCACGTTCAGGATCTTGCCCCGCAGCGGCAGCAGCGCCTGGTACTCCGACACGCGCGCCATCCGCGCCGACCCCAGCGCGCTGTCGCCCTCGACCAGGAACAGCTCGCTGCGGGCGACGCCGGTGGTGCGGCAGTCGACCAGCTTGGGCGGCATGGCCGCGCCTTCGAGGGCGGTCTTGCGCCGGGCCGCGTCCTTCTGCTGCTTCTGGGTCAGCCGGACGCGGGAGGCGTCGACGACCTTCTGCAGCACGACCTTGGCCTCGGACTTGGTCTTGCGGTCCTCGGTCCACGCCTTGACGTGCTTGTCGACGATGCCCTGCAGCACCCGGGTGATGCCGGCGGTGGACAGCTCGTCCTTGGTCTGCGAGGTGAACTGCGGCTCCGGCAGCCGGACGTGCACCACGGCGGTCATGCCCTCGAGGACGTCCTCGATCGTCGGCATGTCCTCCTTGGGCTTGAGCAGCCCGCGGGTCTTGGAGATGGCCTCCTGCAACGCCTTCGCGACCGCGCGGTCGAACCCGCGGCGGTGGGTGCCGCCGTGGACGTTGCGGATCGTGTTGGTGAAGCACTCGACCGTGCGCTCGTAGCCGGTGCCCCAGCGCAGCGCCACCTCGACCTCGGCGTGGCGCTCCACATTGGACTGCATGACGCCCGCGGCGTCGGCCGCGTTCTCCTTGTACGTGCCTTCGCCGGTGATCAGCAGGGTGCCGCAGACCGGCTTCTCGCCCGACGGCGTCAGGAAGTCGACCATGTCGACCAGGCCGTGCGGGAAGTGGAACGTCTCTTCGTTGATCGTGTCTTCGATCGCGGTGCGCAGCACGTACGTGACGCCCGGGACGAGGAACGCGGTGTTGCGCAGCTTGGTCCGGACGCCCTCGACGTCCAGCGCCGCGCCGGACTCGAAGTAGCGCGCGTCGTACCAGTAGCGGATGGACGTGCCGCCGCGCTCGCCGCGCTTCATCTTGCCGACGAGGTTCAGCCCGGAGCGGCGGGTGAACTTCGCCTTCGGGCCGGGTGCGTCGAAGGTGCCGGGGATGCCGTGCTTGAACGACATCTGGTGGACCTTGCCGTCCTGCTTCACCGTGACGTCGAAGCGGTGGGACAGCGCGTTGACCGCCGAAGCGCCGACGCCGTGCAGGCCGCCGGAGGTCTTGTAGCCGGAGCCGCCGAACTTGCCGCCGGCGTGCAGCCGGGTCAGCACCAGCTCGACGCCGGACAAACCGGACTTCGCGTGGGTGCCGGTCGGGATGCCGCGCCCGTCGTCGTCGACCTGGACGCTGCCGTCGGCGTGCAGCGTGACGACGATCTTCGTCGCGTACCCGGCCACGCCTTCGTCGGTCGAGTTGTCCACCACCTCGGAGAAGAGGTGGTTGATGCCCCGGCTGTCGGTGGAGCCGATGTACATCCCGGGTCGTTTGCGGACGGCTTCGAGACCCTCGAGATGCGTCAGGTCGTCGGCCCCGTACAAGGTCTCGGCAGTCACAGGGTCGTTCTCCCGGATCGTGGCTCGCGAAAAGTGCTGGTGGTGGTGCGGACTCGCCTGCACCGTAGTGCAGGATATCCGCCCACCCCGACAACTTCCGCGCGCTCCCGGTCCCGGAGTGGCGGGGGCGGCCCGCTAGCGGGGGTCGTAGCCCAGGTCGGGCCACAGGCCCAGCAGGGCTTCGATCTTCCGCGGGACCTGGAAGCTGTTGCGGAAATTCGGCTTCTCGCCGATCGCGACGAGGGCCTTGCGCAGGTCGCCGAACGCCGGTCGCGCCGACGACTCGCGGGTCAGGATGTAGCAGTACGTGCGCCGGGGGTAGGCGAACTCGTCGGCGTAGGCGTGCAGGACCAGGCCGGGGGCCTCGATCCGCGACCCGACCAGCGCACGGCCCTGTTTCTGGCTGTAGACGCGGATCACGTGCACGCCGGCGCGGAGGGTGCGCGGCGGGTCCTGGCCCTGGCCGTCGTCGGCCCAGAACAGTTCGACGCGGAAGGGGGATTCGCCGTTCTCGCCGGGGTGGGTGTAGTCGCGGGCGAGTTCTTCGAGCCGGTACTCGGCTTCGGCGGACGGCTCGCCGCCTTCGACGAGGCTGACCAGGTAGAGCTCGGCCGGGCGCGGCCAGTTCGGCCGGTCGACGTCGGCCGGGGTCTCCGGAGTCTCCGCGGTGTCCGGCGTGTCGGCGGTCTCGCCGGGCTCGACGGCCGGTGCCGCAACCGGTTCCGCGGCCGGCTCGGCCGGAGCCGGGGGCGGCGGCGCGACCTCGGCGACCGGAGCGGGCGCGGCGGGGCGGACCGGCGACGGCGCCGGCGGGGCCGGCCGGACCGGGGACGGCGGCGGGGTCGGGGCGGCGGGCCGGACGGGGGTTGCCGGGCGGCTCGTCACGACGGGCCGGGCGGCCGGCGCCGGACGGCTCGGGGCGGTGCGGGGCGCGGTGACGAGCTTGCCGGCGCCGTACTGCTCCAGCAGCGGCTCCAGGTCACCCGCCGTCAGCGCCGGTCCCGCGAGGTCGCACCAGTCGAGCCAGGCTTCCTGGGCTTCCTCGACGGTGTGCTTTTCGTGCGAGAGCGTGACCGCTTCGAACAGCTGCCGGGGCCCGGCCGCGGTGACGTCGGCCGAGCCGACCACCACGAACGAGGGCTCGTCCTCCGCGATCACCAGCTTGGCGTTCAGCCCGCGCAGCGAGTGCACGATCACGCCCGCCTTGACCCAGTGCAGCAGCGCGTGCGGGCTCGTCGCGCCGGACAGCACCGTGTCCAGGCTGGCGTCCGTGATCAGGGTGTCGCCGGGTTCCAGCGGCAGCAACGCCGCCGCGCCGGGCCCGACGTGGCCGAAGGCCGCCACCAGGTTCCGCCGGGGCGCGAGCAGTGGGGTGATCGAACCCCAGATGTCGCGGCCCGTGAGAAGGCGTACCGAACGTTCTGCCAGACCCAGCCGACCGAGCTCCGCGTCCATGTCGTTGACCTTACTTGGTGCCCCCTGCGGCATTGACGGGCGGAATATGTCTTGCTTGGAAGTAGTTGAACGCGCATGTAAGATGGTGCTCGCGAAGGGAGCAGGTCATGCAGTTCGGAATCTTCACGGTGGGCGACGTCACGACCGATCCCACGAACGGCAGCACGCCGACGGAACACGAGCGGATCAAGGCGATGGTCCGGATCGCGCTCAAGGCGGAGGAGGTCGGGCTCGACGTCTTCGCGACCGGCGAGCACCACAACCCGCCGTTCGTGCCGTCCTCGCCCACGACGATGCTGGGCCACATCGCGGCGCAGACGTCCAAGATCGTCCTCTCCACGTCGACGACGCTGATCACCACGAACGACCCGGTGAAGATCGCCGAGGACTTCGCGATGCTGCAGCACCTCGCCGACGGCCGCGTCGACCTCATGATGGGCCGCGGCAACACCGGCCCGGTCTACCCGTGGTTCGGCCAGGACATCCGCCAGGGCATCCCGCTGGCCATCGAGAACTACGCGCTGCTGCACAAGCTCTGGCGTGAGGACGTCGTGGACTGGCAGGGCAAGTTCCGCACGCCGCTGCAGGGCTTCACCTCGACACCGCGCCCGCTCGACGACGTCCCGCCGTTCGTCTGGCACGGTTCGATCCGCAGCCCGGAGATCGCCGAGCAGGCCGCGTACTACGGCGACGGCTTCTTCGCCAACCACATCTTCTGGCCCAAGGAGCACTTCCAGCAGCTGATCGCCTTCTACCGGCAGCGCTTCGAGCACTACGGCCACGGCCAGGCCGACCAGGCCATCGTCGGCCTCGGCGGCCAGGCGTTCATCCGGCCGAAGTCGCAGGACGCGTGGAACGAGTTCCGGCCGTACTTCGACAACGCGCCGGTGTACGGGCACGGCCCGTCGCTGGAGGAGTTCACCGACCAGACGCCGCTGACCGTCGGCAGCCCGCAGGAGGTCATCGACAAGACGCTGACCTTCCGCGAGCACTTCGGCGACTACCAGCGCCAGCTGTTCCTGATGGACCACGCCGGCCTGCCGCTGAAGACCGTCCTGGAGCAGCTCGACCTGCTCGGCGAGCACGTCGTCCCGGTGCTGCGCAAGGAACTCGACGCGCTGCGCCCGGCCCACGTCCCGGACGCGCCGACCCACGAGTCCCTGAAGGCCGCGGCGCTGGTCGGGAGCGAGGCATGAAGCTCGCGGTGGTGACGGCGGGGCTTTCGGTGCCCTCGTCGACCCGGTTGCTGGCCGACCGGCTGGCCGCGGCGACCGTCGCCGCGGCCGGCGAACCGGTCTCCGTGACCGTCGTGGAGCTGCGCGACATCGCCCTCGACGTCACGAAGAACCTGCTCACCGGCTTCCCGAGCCCGGAGCTGCGCACCGCGATCGACGCGGTGACCGGCGCGGACGCGCTGATCGCGGTGACGCCGGTGTTCACGGCCGGCTACAGCGGCCTGTTCAAGTCCTTCTTCGACGTGCTCGACGCGGATTCGCTGGTGGGCATGCCGGTGCTGCTCGGCGCGACCGGCGGTACCGAGCGGCACTCGCTGGTGCTCGACTACCAGCTGCGCCCGCTGTTCGGGTACCTGAAGGCGGATCCGGTCGCGACGGGCGTGTACGCGGCTTCGTCCGACTGGGGCGGCGGCGAAGGCGCGCTGCAGCGGCGGGTCGAGAAGGCCGGCGCGGAGCTGGCTTCGCTGGCCGCGGGACGCCCCGCGGCCGTCGCCGAACCCGGCTTCGTGCCCTTCGACCGGCTGCTGGCGGAAGTGTCCACTCAGGACGGGTAGTGCACCCGGTACCGCAGGTGGGTGACGCCGTCGCCGGCGACGACCTCGACGCGTTCGAGTTCGGCGCCGGTGCCGCCGAGGTCGTCGAAGTAGCGCACGCCCTCGCCGAGGAACACCGGGACGAGGTCGATCCGCACCTCGTCCAGCAGGCCCAGGCGCAGGCACTGCCGGGCGATGTCCGGCCCGGAGACGCCGACGTCGCCGTTCCCGGCCGCCTTCGCCCGCTCGACCGCCGCGGCGACGTCGTCGACGAACGTGAACGGCGCCAGGTTCTCCGCGGACCAGTCCGGCGGTGGCGGCCGGTGCGTGACGACGAACGCCTTCCCGCCGCCGGGCGGGTTGCCGCCCCAGCCGTGGGTGTGGTCGAACACCCGGCGGCCGCAGACGAAAGCGCTGTGGCGCGCCGAATCCAGCAGTTCCCGCAGGTAGCCCGCGCTCGACGCCGTGACGCGGAACGTGATCGGGTAGCCGGCCATCGGCAGCTCGACGTCGCCGGCGGTGTACCAGTCGAAGAGCGGGCCGACGCTGTCGTCCGGCCGCGCCACGAAGCCGTCGAGCGACGTGCAGAAGCTCGCGACCGTCGTCACGCCAGCACCTCGTCGAGGCGCTCGTACGACTGCGTGATCCCGGTGCTCATGCCGCTTTCCACGGCCGCGTCGCGGGCCTCGACCGACGGGAACACCGAACGGCTCTCGAGCCGCGTGCGGCCGCCGAGGTCGATCAGGGACAGCGACTCCAGGCAGACCTCGCCGGGCGCGCCCTCGAACTCGAAGGTCTGGATGATCCGGTCGGCGCTCACCGTGTGGAAGACGCCGCGGAAGCGGTACTCGCCGCGGTCGTCGCGGTGGACGTAGTGGTAGCCGCCGCCCGAGCGGGCGTCGAACTCGAGGAGCTCCATCTCCATGCCCCGCGGGCCCAGCCAGCGGACGACGAGCTCCGGGTCGGTGTGGGCGCGCAGGACCTTGTCCGGTGAGGCCGCGAACTCGCGGGTGAGCTCGATGAACGGGGTGCCGGGCTGCGCGGTGATGGTGGTGCTCATTCTGCTTCCTCCAGGGTTTCCAGGACGGCGTCGAGCCGCCGGTAGGTGCGTTCGGTGGCCAGCCGGTAGGTGTCGATCCAGCCGGTGAGGGCTTCGAGGGCGGCCGGGACGAGGTGGCACGGCCGGCGCTGGCCGTCGCGGCTTCGCGTGATCAAGCCGGCCTGTTCGAGCACCTGGATGTGCCGCGAGATCGCCTGCTTGGTGATCTCGAAGGGCTCGGCCAGCTCGTTGACCGTCGCTTCGCCGCGGGAGAGCCGGGCGACGAGCGCCCGGCGCACCGGGTCGCCGAGCGCGGTGAACGCCCGGTCCAGTCCCTCCTCATCAAGCGCCATCTTTATCAACCAATCTGTTTATCAACCGATGCATTGACTATGGCAGGGTGGCTGCAGGCCGTCAAGGAGGTGCCGAAAGTAGGGGGTCGCCGACGTCGTCCGGCAGCGGTGGCCGGCCGGCGGGATCCCTAGTTTTACCCGCATGACCAGGCTTTTCCTCCTGTTGGCGGCCCTGCTGCTGACCACCGCGACCCCGGCCGCCGCGGCGCCGGCCCCGGACGTCGACGGTTATGTCCGCGCCTACCTCGACCACACCGGCCTGCCCGGGGCCGCGGTCGCCGTCACCCGCGGTGGCGACGTCGTGCGCGTCGCGGGCTACGGCCACGACGCCGCGGGCGCGCCGGTGACCGCGGCGACCCGGCTGCCGATCGCGTCGGTGAGCAAGTCCATGACGGCGTTCGCGGTGCTCCAGCTGGCCGAAGCCGGCCGGATCGGGCTCGACGAGCCGGTCACGCGGTACCTCCCGGACTTCCGGCTCGCCGACCCGCGGGGCACCCGGATCACCGTCCGGATGCTGCTGGACCAGACGTCCGGGATGGCCGACTCCGCGTTCCCCGACCTCAAGCTCGCGCAGCCGCGCACCCTGGCCGAAGCGGTGACGCGGCTGCGTGCGGCGCCGCTGGCGAGCGAGCCGGGAGCCGAATTCCACTACCACAACCCGAACTACGAGGTGGCCGCCCGGATCGTCGAGGTGGTGGCCGGGCAGCCGTTCGCGGAGTACCTGCGCACGCGGGTGTTCGGGCCGCTCGGGATGACGGCGAGCACCACCGTCGACACGCCGCCGGCCGGCACCGAGGGGTACGTCCGCGCCTTCGGGATCGAGGTCCCGGCAGCCGAACCGGACTGGTTCACCGGCGGCAGCCACGGCGTCCTGAGCACCGCCGAGGACCTGGCGAAGTGGCTGCTCGCCCAGCGCGACGGCGGTGGCGCGCTCTCACCGGCGTCGAACGCGCTCGCGCACACCCCGGCTCCCGGCCGCGGCTACGCGCTGGGCTGGACGGTCCGGGACGGCCGGGTCTCGCACACCGGCGACTGGTTCTCCCACACCGCGGCGCAGGTCCTGCTGCCCGGCGGCTACGGCATCGCCGTCGTGACGAACATGGGCATGGCCCTGGACAACGAGGCCGAGCTGCTGGCCCAGGGCCTCGCTGACCTGCTGACCGGGGGCGCGCCCGCGGTGTCGTCGCCCGCCGGGGTGACCGCCGACCGGGTGCTCGGCGCACTGGCGCTGCTCGCGGTGGGACTGGCCGTGCTCGGTGTCCGGCGGGCCCGGCGCAAGCCCCGGTGGTGGCGCGTGGCACCGCCGCTGGTGCCGCTCGTGGTGCTCGCGTTCCTGCCCCGGTTGCTGGGCGTGGTCTTCGCGGGACGGCAGGGGACCTACGCCCAGGTGCTCTACGTCTGGCCCGGTCTGGTGGTCGCGCTCGGACTGGTGGCCGCGGCGGGCTTTGCGGTCGCCCTCGCGCGGGTACACGCGCTCATGAGTGGCAGGCGGCGCCCGCGACGGGAAGAATCGGGCGAAACGACGGGAGTGGTGGCGTGGGCATCGGGAAACAGGCCAAGCGCGTCCTGATCGCGACGGCGGGCGCGGTCCTGCTGGTGGTCGGGGTGCTGCTGCTCGTCCTGCCCGGGCCGGGGCTGCTGCTGGTGCTCGCCGGGCTGCTGCTGCTCGCTTCGGAGTTCCCGGCGCTGGAGAAGTACGTCGACCCGGTCCGCGACCGCGCGATGAAGGCGGCCGAGGACAGCGTGTCCTCGCCGCTGCGGATCGCCGGCTCGGTGCTGGCCGGGCTGGCGCTGCTGGCCGCGGGGATCGTCTGGGGCCTGGTGAAGTCGCTGCCGTTCGGCGGCTGGAGTACCGGGTCGAGCCTGATCCTGTCGTCGGTGATCCTGTTCGCGCTGCTGATCTGGAGCTACCGCCGGGTCAAGTCGCGCCGCGCGGAACCGGCCGCCCACCGCGACTGAGCGGTACCGTCGGCGCCATGAGCGCCGGATTCCAGCGCGCCCGCCGTCCCGAGCAGGTCGCGGCGCGCCGCACCGCGATCCTCGCCGCCGCCCGGGAACTGCTCGCGCAGCGGCCGGTCGCCGAGACCAGCCTGCGGGAGCTGGCCTGCCGCGTCGGGCTCGCGAAGTCCAATGTGCTCCGCTACTTCGACAGCCGCGAAGCGATCTTCCTCGAGGTGCTCGACGGCTTGTGGACGGCGTGGCTCGACGAGCTCGCGTTCGGGGAGCTGCCGGGGCCGCCGTTCGCGCGCGAGGAGCGGATCGCCGGGACGGTCGCCGCGACGCTGGCCGAGCGGCCGCTGCTGTGCGAGCTGATCAGCGCGATGGCCCCGGTGCTGGAACGCAACATCTCCGTGGACTTCGCCCGCGGCTTCAAGCAGCGCGCGGCCGCGAACCTCGACCGGCTGGCGTCCCTGGTGCGCGCCGAGGTCCCCGAACTGTCGGCGGAAGCGGCCCGGGTGTTCGCCCGCGCGGTCGTGGTCGTCGTGTCCGGGGCGTGGCCCTGCGCGAACCCGACGGAGGCGGTGGCGCTGGCGACGGCCGAGGCCGGGGGCGCGCCGGGGTTCGAAGCGGTGGTGGCGGAGAGCCTCACGAACCTGCTGGCCGGTCTCGTCGCGCGAGGGCGGTGATGTCGGCGTTCTCCAGGACCGGCTTCTCGTACCCCGACGCGGCCACCGCCAGCATCGCGAGCCCGATGTCCTCCGTGGTCGTCACCGCGCGCGGGAACAGCCGCTTCAGCACCGGGTAGAGCGGCATCGCGACCCGGTAGAGCACCCGGTACAGCGGGGTCTTCGACGTGATGCCGTGCAGCGGCTGGATGTAGCCGGGGCGGAAGGCGAACGTCCGCAGCGGCAGCCGCGCCAGCGCGTTCTCCGTCGCTCCTTTGACGCGGGCCCAGCGCACGCGGCCGCGTTCGGTGCTGTCGGTGCTCGCGCCCGAGACGTACACGAAAGTGGTGCCGTCCGGGAGCTTCCGGGCCACCGAAAGGGTGAGCTGGTAGGTGATCCGCTCGTACTCCTCCGGCGCCACGCCCACCGACGACACCCCGAGGCAGAAGAAGCAGGTGTCGTACCCGGTGATCGGCTCCAGCGCGAACAGATCCTTCTCGACGACTTCGCGCAGCTTCGGGTGGCTGGTGCCGACCGGGGACCGGCCGACCACCAGCACCGCCTCGACCCGTTCGTCGCGCAGGCATTCCCGCAGCACGCCCTGGCCGACCATGCCGGTCGCGCCGAACAGGACCACCCTCATGCGCTCGTCACCGGCAGCAGCCCCCTCTCGGCGAAGACCTTCTTGGCCGTGAAGGTCGCGTTCAGCGCCTTCGGGAATCCACAGTAGACCGCGGAGTGCAGGAGCGCTTCGACGATCTCCGCCGGCGTGAGCCCGACGTTGAGCGACGCGTTGACGTGCACCTCCAGCTGCGGCTCGCAGCCACCCAGCGCGGTGAGCATGCCGAGCGTCACCAGCTGGCGGTCGCGCGGCGCGAGTCCGGGCCGCGCGTAGATCTCGCCGAACCCCCACGACACCACGGCTTCCGCCAGCGCGGGGGAGACGTCGGCGAGGTTGTCGAGCACGCGCTGCCCGCTCTCGCCGTCGATGGCGGACAGGGTCTTCAGGCCGAGTTCGAAGCGCTCGTCGGTCATGGCGGGTTCCTTCCCCAGCAGGTCGTTGCGTGCACGACGCTAGGGGCTGGAGCGCGCTCCAGGTCAAACGTGACGGCCACCACGGCGGGTGGCCGTCACGTCCGGTTCAGACCGCCTTGGTGCCGCGGGCGGCCGCGGTTTCGTCCACCCAGTACGCGGTGTACGACGTGTCGGTGCGCAGCCCGGCCGCGTTGGCGCTCCAGGCCTCCAGCCGCAGCACGTACTGGGTCCGGTCCGCCGGGACCGTGAACTCGAACGCCGCGGTGCCGTCGGCGCCCGGACCGACGGTGACCGCCGGACCGGAGTCCACGCTGTAGCCGTAGGACACCAGACCCGGCTGGACCGGCGTCAGCGTGCAGTGGACCACCTGGCCGGGCCGCAGGGACCCGGTGCCGTCACAGGTGAGCGGCGGGGCGGCCGACCGCGGGGAGAACCAGTAGTAGCTGCCCGCCGACACCGTCCCGTCGGCGAACGTCGTGGTCGTTTCCAGGTACTGCGAGCTCGCGCTGAGCGGGGTCAGGACGGCGCTCGCCGTCCCGTCCGCGCCCGCCGGGATCGTGGCCGGCTCCGCGCCCTGGAGGCGGTAGGTGAAGCTCACCGCGCCCGGCAACGGCGACGAGAACGTGAAGGTGCCCGGCGTCGTGACGTAGCCGCCGACCGCGTACTCCGGGTACTCCACGCTCGTCACCTTCGGCCCGTTCGTGACGGCGGTGACGTTGACCTCGTCCTGCGCCGACACCAGCCCGGCCGCGGTCGTCGTGTGCGCGTGCAGCCAGTGCTGGCCCTGCTCGGCCGGGGTGATGGTGACCTGGGCCGTGCCGTCCGGGCCGACCGGGATCGTGACCGGGGTGCCGTAGTCCCAGTCGTAGGTGAAGGTCGCCGCACCCGGCAGCGTGGCGTGCAGGGTGAACACCGCGGGCTGCCCGACCATCAGGCTCGGCGGCGCGTCGATCACCGGCAGGCCGCGGTCGACCGCGATCTGCGTGGTCCGGTCGGCGGAGAGGTTCCCGTTGGTCATCCGCGCCCGGACCTCGACGCGGTAGCCCTTGGCGGCGTCGGTCGGCGTGATGGTGAACGAGGCGGTGCCGTCCGAGCCGGCGGGCACGGTGACTTCGGGCTGGTCGTCGATCCGGTACAGGTACTCGGTGGCGCCGTCGGTGCCGTGCGGGCTGAACGTGCACTGCCGCGTCTCGCCGAGGAACGCCTGGGCCGGGGCGCAGGCCATCGACGGGCCGTTGCTGCCCACCCAGAACCGGTAGGTCGTGCTGGGCGTGCTGTTGCCGCCGGCGTCGACCCCGCGCACGAGCAGCCGTTGCGGGCCGTCGGTCCGCGGGGTGAACGTGTAGGTCGCCGTGCCGCCCGGCTTGTCCGCGGTCACGTACTGCGGCGGGACGGACTCGCCGACGGCGAAGCGGACGACGTCCTGGTCGCCCCGGGCGTCGAAGGTGAAGACGCCGGGTACGCCGACCCCGCCGGCCGGCGCGGTGTCGCCCGGGAAGTCCGTCGACGTCACCAGAGGCGCCGTCGTGGGCGGGGTGAAGTCGGTGGTGAAGCGGCAGGTGCCGCTCCACGGCCCGGCGGTCAGCTCGTCGGTCCCGCGGACCTGCCAGTCGTAGGTGACGCCGTCGGCGAGGCGGTCCTGGCCGAGATCGGTCCACAGCGGGTAGCCCGGCGTCCAGTACTTGCCGAGTTCGGTGGTCTGCCGCTGGTCCGGGTGACCGGCGGGCCACCAGGCGAACTCCGCGCCGACCTGGTAGCTGTCCGGGTCGGTGACGACCGCGGAAAGCCGCGTGTCGCCGAGGCCGACGACCGGGCTTTCCGCGCAGGCCTTGCCGCGCGTGGTCAGGTTGGTGGCCGCGGCGGGTGCCTGGTTCTTCTCGAGGCTGATGGTCAGCGACGGCTGCTGGGTCCGGCCGAACCGCGGGTTGTGCTGCTGCCCGTCGGGCAGGCGCAACACCAGCGTCAGCGAGGTCCGGCCGGCGTCGATCGCCTGCTGCAGCGTCGGCGCGGCGGCCCAGTCGAGGTAGTCCGACGGGCAGACGTCGAGGGAGCCCGGGCCGGGGACCTTGCTCAGCTCCGCGGGCTGGTTCTCCCACGTCGGCGGCTTCGCCGACGGCGCCGTCACCCACAGCTCGGTCGCCCGGGGCGCCGAGCAGTCGGCGACCGTGGCTTCGCGGCCCCACAGCTCCGCGGAAAGCACCTTCGCGCCGCGCAGCCCGGTGAGGTCGAACGTGAAGTAGGACTTCGACACGTGCTTCTTGCCGTCGGCCGTGACCTTCGCGCCGACCGGCGCGTTGCCGGCCGGGTTCACGAAGCTCTTCTTCGGCTGGGCCGAGTCGGTGTACGACCACGACGTCGAGCTGATCGACGTGAGGATCGTCGCCGACGCCGGCGCCGCGGTGACCACGGTGGTGCCCGCGACCAGCAGCGCCGCCGTGATCCCCGCTCTCGCGGTTCTCGTCATCCTGGAGCCCAAAAGGCTCACCCCCTGCTTTCCTCCCCTGAGCCGCCGGGGACGGCGGCTTCGGCAACCACACGCGCGAAGGGGCCGGATGGTTGGGCCGGGAACGGAAAAATCCGGGGAGGCCGGCCGACCGGCCTCCCCGGATCCGCGGGAGCTGCTTACTTCCCGCTGCCGTACAACGCGCTCACGTCCGCGTCGGACAGCGCCCGGTCGTAGACGTGCACCTGGTCGACCGCGCCGTTGAGGAAGTCGACCGGGCCGCCGCCGTACTTGCCGCGGCCGATCACCGTGTGGCCCGTCGAAGCGTCGCCGAGGCAGACGCTCTTCGTGGCCACCAGCTGCCCGTCCACGTACAGCTTCAGCGTGCCCGCGGCCGCGTCGCGGACGCCGGCCACGTGGTACCAGCGGTTCGCTTCCGGGGCCGTGGGCGCCAGGGCCCGCGTGCCGACGAAGCTCATCGCCAGGCGGTGGTCCTGGCCCGAGTACTGCAGGAAGAACGCGCTGGTGCTGTCGCCGTCCTGGCTCACCACGGTCTGGAAGCCGTCGCCGACCGCGTTGAACTTCACCCACGCCGCCGCGCTGTAGCTGCCTTCGGTGTTCACCAGCGCGGCACCCGTGTCGGCGTACTGGCCCGACCCGTTCACCGCGAGCGCCGAGCCGCTCTTGCCCGCCGTCCAGGACGCGCCGCCGACGAGCGTGGCGTCGTGGTCGCCGACCGAGTCCGCGGCCGTCGTGCCGGTGTTCTCGTCGAACCCGTAGGCCGCGATGCCGTCGATCCCCGGCGTGCCCGCGGGCACCGGAGGGCCGGACGTCACCGGAGCACCCGTCGCGCCCTTGATGACGGCCAGGTTCGCCGCGCGGACCGCCGCGAAGTCCATCTTCTTCACCTGCCGGTCGTAGGTGAAGAAGCCGTTGACCTCCTTCTCGACGTCGGTGGTCTGCGTGTAGACGCCGGCCGAAACGCCGCAGCGCTGGGCGACCAGCAGCAGGCGCTGCTGGAGTTCGCCGTAGCGCCGGGTCAGCGTCGCGCTGTCGGGCTCCATCTCGTAGGCGAAGCTGCCCGCCGGGTCGAACTCGTGCCCGGCGACCTTGAGGCCGAGCCCTCCGTACTCGCCGTCGACCGCCGCCCGGATGCCGGTCTGCACCGGTGTTCCGGGCCCGGTGTAGGTGTGGTCGTCGTAGATGTCACCGCGACCGCTGTCCGGTTCGGACCTGCAGCAGTTGACGCCGGATTCCGCGTTCACCAGCCGCGAGGGATCCCACGACTTGACCTCGTCGGCGATCCGGCCGACTTCGTAGTCGCCCCAGCCCTCGTTGAACGGCACCCACGTGACGATCGACGGGAAGCTGCGGTGCTGGTCGATCATCCGCTTCATCTCGGACTCGTAGTTGACGCGCGACGCCGCCGACGGCTCGACGTCGTCCTTCATCGCCGGCATGTCCTGCCAGACCAGCAAACCGAGCTTGTCGGCGTAGTAGTACCAGCGGTCCGGCTCCACCTTGATGTGCTTGCGCACCATGTTGAAGCCGAGCGCCTTCTCCTGCTGCAGGTCGAACTTCAGCGCGGCGTCGGTCGGCGCGGTGTAGATGCCGTCCGGCCAGAAGCCCTGGTCGAGCGGGCCGACCTGCATGACGAACTTCCCGTTGAGCAGCATCCGCTGCTTGCCGTCGGCGGTCTTGCCGACGCTGATCGACCGGATGCCGAAGTACGAACCGACCTCGTCCCCGCCCGAGAGCTTGACGCGCAGGTCGTAGAGGAACGGGTCGTCCGGCGACCACAGGTGCGGCCGGTCCACCTTGAGCTTCAACGGCTTGTTCGCGTCGCCGGACACGCGCCCGACCGGGCGGCCGTGGTCGTAGGCGACGGCTTCGACGCGCTGCTTGAGCGGGCCGCCGACCACGGCGTTCACCGTGACCGAGCCACTCGCCACATCGGGCGTGACGTCGAGCCGGTCGATGCGCGCGGACGCCACCGGCTCCAGCCAGACGGTCTGCCAGATGCCGGAGGACGGCGTGTAGAAGATGCCGTCGCCGGGCTGGCGCTGCTTGCCGATCGGCTGCCCGCCCTGGTCGTTCGGGTCGGCGACGCCGACGACGACCTCCTGGGACTTCCCCGTGGTCAGCGCGTCGGTGACGTCCACGGACCAGGCGTCGTAGCCGCCGGTGTGGCGGCCGACCGTCTTGCCGTTGACGATCACCGTGGCGTCGTAGTCGACGGCCTGGAAGTGCAGCAGCAGCCGCTGCCCGCCCTTGCCGACCTGCCAGTTCTTCGGGACCTCGAACGTGCGGCGGTACCACATGTTCGTTTCGTGGCGCATGATCCCGGACAGCGCGGACTCGACCGGGTACGGCACGAGGATGCGCTCGCCGAGCGTCTTGCCGACCGGCGCGGCCTCACCCGGGGTCGCCTTGGCGAACTCCCAGACACCGTTGAGGTTCTGCCACTTGTCGCGGGTCAGCTGCGGCCGGGGGTAGTCGGGCAGGGCGTTGGCGGGGGAGACGTCCTGCGTCCAGGGCGTCGACAGCGGCGGGGTGAGCCGTTGCCACTGCGGCGCGTCCGCGGCACTGGCCGCCGGCACCGTGCCGAGGCCGGCCACCGCGACCGCGAACGCGGCGGCCGCGGTCAGCCATCTCCGGGTTTTTCGGGCAGGGCTGAACATCGTTGAGACCTCCTGGTGAGGGGGAAGGGGCTCAGCGGGTTCGGGAACGCGCCAGCAGGCGCTGGATCACCACGACGACGAGCAGGAAGGCCCCGCTCACCACCGTCTGGTAGTTGGAGTCGAGGGTGCCGATCTGGTTGATGACGTTCTGGATCAGCGTGCGCAGCAGCACGCCGACGAGCGTGCCGATGATCGTCCCGGCGCCCCCGGTGAGCAGCGTGCCGCCGATGACGACGACCGAGATGGCGTCCAGTTCGGTGCCGACGCCGATCACCGTGACGCCGGACTGCAGGTACGCGGCGGTGAGGACGCCGGCGAACCCGGCGAGCGCGCCGCTGAGCGTGTAGAGGCTGATCTTGGTGCGGGCCACCGGAAGCCCCATCAGCAGCGCGGACTGCTCGGCGCCGCCGATGGCGAACACCGACTGGCCGAACCGGGTGCGGCGCAGCAGCAGGCCGCCGAGCGCGAACAGGACCAGCGTCAGGTACACCGGCACGCCGACGCCGAAGATCGTGCCCTGGCCCAGCCAGAGGAACGCCGAGCCGGGGTCCACCTTGTACGTCGTCGCGCCTTCGGAGGTCAGCGCGAGCAGGAGTCCCCTGGCGAACAGCAGGGACGCCAGCGTCACGATGAACGGCGCCATCCCGGTGCGGGCGATGAGCAGGCCGTTGATCAGCCCGATCAGCGAACACACCGCCAGCGGCAGCAGGATCGCGACGACCAGCCCGTACTGCGCGCCGTACGCGGCGAGGACGCCGCCGAGCGCGTAGTTCGAGCCGACCGACAGGTCGATGCCGCCGGAGATGATCACGAACGTCATGCCGAGCGCGATCACCGCGAGGAACGAGCCCTGCAGCACGAGGCTGCGCAGGTTGTCCGCGGTGCCGAAGTGCGGGAAGGCGAACCACGCGGCGGCCACGCCGAGCACGAGCACGACGGCCGCGCCCTGCCGCTGCAGGACACCGGCGAAGGCCGCGTTGCGGGCCTGGGTCTGGGTGGCTGTCATCGGCTGCTCCGCTCGCGCGCGACGTAGACCGCGACGACGATGATGGCCGCCTGGACCATCTGCGCGGTCGAGTCCGGCAGGTTGTGCTTGATCAGGGTGGCCTGGACGAGCTGCATGAGCAGCGCGCCGAACACGGTGCCGAGCACGCGGACCCGGCCGCCGGTCAGCGGCGTGCCGCCGACGACGACCGCGGTGATCGCGGACAGCTCCATGAGCAGGCCGACGTCGCTCGGGTCGCTCGCGCCCAGCCGGGACGTCGCCAGCACGCCGGCGATCGCCGCCAGCGCCCCGGAGATGACGTAAACGCTGATGAGCACGCGCTTCACCGGCAGCCCGGCCAGGGTGCTCGCGGCGCGGTTGCCGCCGACCGCGACCAGGTGCCGCCCGAACGTCGTGCGCTGCACGACCAGCCCGGCCAGCACCGCGAGCACGCCCGCGACGATGACCATGACCGGCACGCCGAGCAGGTCGCCGGTGCCCAGCTCCAGGAAGTCCTGGTTGCGCACCTGGATCAGCTGGCCGTGGGCGATCACCAGCGCGAGCCCGCGCCCGCCGACCAGCAGCGCCAGCGTCGCGATGATCGGCTGGATGCCGAGGTACGCAACGAGGTAGCCGCTGAACAGGCCGGACACGATCCCGGCGATGACCGCGACGATGATCGCCGTCAGCGGGCCCGCGCCGAGGTAGAGCGGGATGAGCGCGGCGGCGATCGCCATCACCGAGCCGACCGACAGGTCGATGCCCTCGGTGCCGATCACCAGCGCCATCCCGAGCGCGACGATGCAGACCGGCGCCGCCTGCACCAGCTGGGTGCGGAAGTTGGCCGCGGAGAGGAAGTTCTCGGTGAAGACCACGTTGAACAGCAGCAGCACGACGACGGCCAGGTAGACGCCGTAGTTCTGCAGCCACGCGGTGACCTTCGCGCGGTCGGGGGTTCTCGTCAGGGTGGCCTCAGACATCGTTGTCACCCCCGGGTGCTTCGGCCGCGATCGCGGTCAGGACGTTCTCCTCGGTGATGCCGTCGCCGGTGAGCTCGCCGACGACCGAGCCGTCGCGCAGCACGACCACGCGGTCGGAGCCGTCGATCAGCTCTTCCAGTTCGGACGAGATGAGCAGCACGCCGAGCCCTTCCTGCGCGAGTTCGTCGATCAGCGCCTGGACCTCGGCCTTGGCGCCGACGTCGATGCCGCGCGTCGGTTCGTCGAGCAGCAGGATCTTCGGGCCGGTGGCGAGCCAGCGGGCGAGCAGCACCTTCTGCTGGTTGCCGCCCGAGAGCTCGGACACCTTCTGCTCCGGGCTCGCCGCCTTGATCCGCAGGCGCTCCATGAAGATCTTGACGACCTTGTCCTGTTTGGACTTGCTGACCATGCCGAACGGCGAGAGCGTCGGCAGCGCGGCCAGCACGATGTTCTCGCGCACGGACAGGTTCGGGATGATCCCGTCGGTCTTGCGGTCTTCGGCCAGCAGCGCGATCCCGGCGCGCATGGCGGCCTTGATCTTGCCCTTCTTGAGCGGTTTCCCGGCCAGCAGCACGGATCCGCCGTCGAGCGGGAACGCGCCGACGATGGCGCGCGCGGTCTCGCTGCGGCCGGAGCCGAGCAGGCCGGCGAGGCCGACGACCTCGCCGGGCCGGATGCTCACCGAGACGTCGTGCAGCTTCCGCATGCCGGACAGGTTTTCCGCCTTGAGCAGCGGCTCGCGGTCGACGTCGTGTTCCTCGCCGAACGCCGTGACGCCTTCTTCGCGGATCTGCTTGATCTCCCGGCCGAGCATCTTGGACACCAGCTCGATGCGCGGCAGGTCCTTGAGCGGTCCACTGTGGACGACCCGGCCGTCGCGCAGCACGGTGACGCTTTCGCAGACCCGGTACAGCTCGTCCATGCGGTGGCTGACGTAGACGATCGCGATGCCCTCGGCGTGCAAGCGGTGCAGCACCTCGAAGAGCGTCTCGACCTCGCGCGGCTCGAGCGACGACGTCGGTTCGTCCATGATGACGACCTTCGCGTCGGTCGAGACCGCGCGGGCGAGCGCGACCATCTGCTGCGCGCCGACGCCCAGGGTGTGCAGCGGGCGCTTGACGTCGTCGTCGATGCCGTAGCCCTTGAGCAGCTCGCGGGCGTCGGCGTACATCTTCGACCAGTCGACGAGGCCGGCCTTCGTGCGCGGCTCGCGGCCGAGGAAGACGTTGCCCGCGATGCTCATCAGCGGGACGAGGTTGACCTCCTGGTAGATCGTGGAGATCCCGGCGCGCTGCGCGTCGATCGGGCGTTTGAACGACACCGGCTCGCCGAGGTGGCGCACCTCGCCCTCGTCGGGCTGGTAGACGCCGGTGAGCACCTTGATCAGCGTGGACTTGCCGGCGCCGTTCTCGCCGACCAGCGCGTGCACCTCGCCCGGCCGCAGCGCGAAGCTGACGTCGTCGAGCGCGAGGGTGCCGGGGAACCGCTTGGTCACCCCGGCCACCTCGAGCACCGGTGCGGTCGTCATGGCGACGTCCTCTTCGGTGGCTGCCGTCATCAGTACGCGTTCCCGACCTTCTGGGCCGCGTTGGTCTCGTCGTACTGGTCGTCGGTGATGACGATGCTCGCCGGGATGGCCTCGCCGCCCTCGAACTTCTGCAGCGTCTGGAAGGCCAGCGGGCCGAAGCGCGGGTTGGACTCGATCACGGCGTTGTAGCTGCCGTCGGCGATGAGCTGCACGGCGTTGCGGGTGCCGTCGATCGAGACGACCTTGACGTCCTTGCCCGGGGTCTTGCCGGCGGTCTTGAGCGCGTTGACCGCGCCGACGCCCATCTCGTCGTTCTCGGCGTAGACGGCGGTGATGTCCGGGTGGCTCTGGATGAGCTGCTCCATCACGGCTTGGCCCTTGGAGCGGTCGAACTCACCGGTCTGCTCGGCGACCACGGACAGCCCGGCCGTCTTGGCCAGCTCGTCCTTGAAGCCGGAGGTGCGGTCGGTGGTGACGTTGTTGCCGGACGCGCCGAGCAGGATCGCGACCTTGCCGGTGCCGCCGGTGACCCGCGCCATCTCCTGCGCCGCGCGCTTGCCCTGCTCGACGAAGTTGGAGCCGATGAAGGTCAGGTAGTCGGTGCAGGGCTGCGACGTCACCTTGCGGTCGATGGTGACGACCGGGACCTTCTTGGCCTTGGCGGCGTCGAGCGCGGGCTGGAGGCCGTCGGAGTTCAGCGGCGCGACGACGAGCAGCTGGGCGCCCCGGTCGAGCATCGACTTGATGTCGCTGATCTGCTTGTTCAGGTCGCTCTGGGCGTTGGTGACCAGCAGCTTGTCGCTCGCGATGCCGAGCTTGGCGGCTTCGTCCTTGATGGACTGCGTCTCGGCGATCCGGAAGGGGTTGGCTTCCTTTTCGGACTGTGAGAAACCGACCACCGCCGTCTTGAGGTCGACCTTGGGGTAACCGGTCTTCTCCAGCGTGCAGCCGTCGGCGCTCGGTGCGACGGACTGGGCGCTGGCGGCGGGGCCACCGCCGTTGGACGGGGCGGCGGGGGTCTCTTCCCGGCTGGTGCAGGAGGTGAGCGCGAGTGCGGCGGCGGCCGCGGTGGCGGCGATCAGGAGGGGACGGGTGGACAGCGGCACGGTGACTCCTCGGGCAGCGACGGTGGGGCCCGCTCACCGGGGTGATCGGAGTCACCGCGGGAGCCTTGAGGTACTTTTTACATCGTTGGAACAACGTTGTAAACCGGCAAATCCTCGCTATGCTGCGTGCTCACCACCTGAGAAGGAGCCGCCCGTGACCGTGACGCTCAAAGACGTCGCCACGCTCGCCGGAGTGTCGGTGAAGACGGTGTCGAACGTGGTGAACGGTTACGCGTTCGTGAAGCCGGAGAACCGCAGGCGGGTCGAGGAAGCCCTGGCGGCGACCGGGTACCGGCCCAACGTCGGGGCGCGCAACCTGCGTCGCGGCCGCACGGGGTTCCTGGCGCTGATGGTGCCGGAGCTGTCGATCCCGTACTTCGGCGAACTGGCCGGCCTGGTCATCACGGCGGCCCAGAAGCGCGGGTGGAGCGTCCTCATCGAACAGACGCAGGGCACCCGGTCCCGGGAGCGCGAGACGCTGTCGTCGCTGGGCCCGCACCTGGTCGACGGCGCGCTGGTGCACCCGGAAGCCCTGGAGGCGGCGGACTTCCCGTCCCCGGGCGAGATCCCGCTGGTGATGCTGGGCGAGCACGCGGTGGACGTCTCGATCGACCACGTGGCGATCGACAACGTCCTGGCCGCCCGCACGGCGGTGTCCCACCTGGCCTCGCTGGGGCGCACGCGGATCGCGGCCATCGGCCGGAACCCCGCCCGTGGCACGTCTTCGCAGCGCCTGGCGGGCTACGAGGCGGCGCTCTCGGACGCGGGACTGTCCTATTCGGACGCGCTGGTGGCCCCGGCGGAGAAGTGGCACCGCTCGGTGGGTTCGGCGGCGATGAAGGCGCTGCTGGCGTTGCCATCTCCGCCCGACGCGGTGTTCTGCTTCAACGACCTGCTGGCGATCGGCGCGATGCGCGCGGTGGCGGAGCTGGGGCTGCGGGTCCCGGAGGACGTGGCCATCGTGGGCTTCGACAACAACGAAGAGAGCGCGTTCTCCCTGCCGTCGTTGACGACGATCGCCCCGGACAAGGCGGCGCTGGCGGAGGCGGCGATCGACCTGGTCCACCGCCGCATCACGGGCGACAAGGCGGTGCCGGCGCAGGACATCCAGACGCCGTTCGCGCTGGAGATCCGGGAAAGCACCCGCGGCCGGTGACGTGGGAGCTGCTCACCCCGGAGGACTTCGACTGGCGTGATTGGCTGCTGGCAGCCGACCGCGGCGTGGTGCTGCACGCCCAGCTGGCGCACGGCGACCGGCGTTTCCCGATGATGCTGTTCGACTCGACGCGGATCGTCCAGGTCGTCGAGGACGAGCCGCGGCACTACTACTACGACGCGAACGTGGTGGTGGTCCCGGAGGTGACCCGCTCGGCGGCGGAGGAGGAGATCGGCCGGCTGGGGGCCGAGGGCCGGTTCGACTGGCTGCTTTCGGCGGGGCCGGGGCCCGCGGGTGCGTGGTCGTACTCGGACGGCGTTCTGTCCCGCGGCGACCGGCGGTTTCCGTTGCGGGTGTTCTCACCGGAGGAGCTGGCGGTGACGCTGGGGTGGGCGGACCTCGAGACCACGCACTGGTCCGGCAACCAGCCGCGCCCCACGCGGTTCTACGCGGAGAACTTGCTGGTACTGCCGTCGTCCGACCCGGACTCGGTGGCGGAAGCGGTCTCGGCGATGGCCACCGACGGCTCGCTGGCCTGGCTGCTGGAGTGATCAGCAGGGCGCGACGGCCCCGGTCACGCCGGCCGCGCACCAGCCGGGGTGGGTGGCGAGCCAGGCATCCCGGTCACGCAGGACTTGCTCCTGGGTGAGCCCGCGCGCGGCGTTGAGGCAGCTGCCGGTCCGGCAGTCCTCGGCCTTGGGACGCGTGGTCGGCGCTTTGCGCGCCGGCGCGGTGGTGGTCGTGGTGACCGTGGCCGTGGCCGCGGTGGTCACGGTGACGGTCACGGGCTCCGCGGTGACCGTGGTCGGCACGGGTCGCGGAGTCTGCGCGGCGGGCGTCGCGGAACAGGCACCGACCAGGGCGGCGGCGGCCAGGAGTCCGGTGGCGAGAGCGGGAAACCGCATGATCGGCAGCTTTCGGGCCGGGGAACGTGCCCGTCCACGATCGGGCTCGGCTCGCCGGGGGAGTAGGGCCGTTGGGCCCGCCTTCACCGGCGGTCGGGGCGGGTGGCGAGCCGAGCTGCCGGGGCATCGAGCAACCCCGGCCGCGCGCTGCGACGTCATGAACGACTCGTTCATCGCGCCGGACGACATGAACGACTCGTTCATGACATCGGCGGCACCCCCTCAGCGGGCCGGCCAGTGCCACGACGGCCGGTCCAACCGTCCCTGCCCCAGCAGCTTCGTCTCCCCGTACTCCTTCTCCAGCTCCACCATCCCGACCTCCGCCACCTCGGACAGCGCCCGGATCAACGCCGACGCGTGCGAAACCACCACCACCTGCGTCTCCTTCGCCGCCGTAGCGATCAACGCCGCCAGCGCCGGCAGCAAGTCCGGGTGCAGGCTCGTCTCCGGCTCGTTCAGGACCAGCAGCTCCGGCGGGCGCGGGGTCAGCAGGGCCGCCATCCACAGCAGGTACCGCAGCGTCCCGTCCGACAGCTCCGCCGCCGACAACGGCCGCAGCAGCCCGTGCTGGTGGAACCGGACCGACAGCGAACCGTCCGTGGACACCACCGAGAGCCGGGACCCCGGGAAGGCCGCGTCCACCAGGGAAGCCAGCTCGGAGGCGCGGCCCACCTCGATGATCGTCTGCAGGGCCGCCGCCAGGTCCGCGCCGTCGTGGGACAACACGAACGTGCGCGTTCCCACACGAGATTGGCGGGCCGGGGCCGAAGCGTCCGTGCGGAAGTGGTCGTAGAAGCGCCACGACCGGATGCGCTCGCGCACGACCAGCAGCTCCGGGCACGCGCGCGGGTCCGCGAACTCGCTCAGCATGCTGTCCGAAAGCCGGATCTTGAACTGCTCCGGACCCCAGCCACCCGAAGCGACGCGCGTGCGGACCGTGGGACCGGCCCGGTCCGCCAGCAGGGAAGCGGGCCGTAGGACAGGCCCGGACCAGACCGCTTCGCGCTTGAACTCCGGGTCCAGGTTGAACACCGTCTCGCCCGGGACCGGCAGGCCGAGGTCGAGGGCGTAGCCGAATTCGTCGCCCGCGAAGCCCAGGCGAAGGCCGACCGCCTTCGAACGGACCGTGCCCTGGACCGGGGCGCGGCCTTCGCGCACCGCGCGGCCGACCGTCTCCGGGCCCGCCCACAGCGTCGACGGCAGGCCGCCTTCGCGGGCCAGCGCCGCCACCGCGCCGTTGCGGGACGCGTCCGCCAGCAGGCGCAGCGCCCGGTAGAGGCTCGACTTGCCGCTGCCGTTCGGACCGGTGACCACCGTCAGCCCGGACAGCGGCAGCACGAGATCGCGCAACGAGCGGTAGTTCGCGACGGCCAGCGTGGTGAGCATGCCCCGAACCTAGCCGTCACCCCCGGCAGTTCCGGCCGGGCGGACGATCGCGGGCCGACGCACGAAGGCCGCACCGGGCGTACCCGGTGCGGCCTCCCCCGACGACGTCAGATGCTGGTCACTTGACCGGCATCGTCACCTCGTAGACGCGGGTCGGCGCCTTGCGCGCGCCGGCGAAGCCGCTGGCCCACAGGGATTCCACCTGCGAGGACTCCTCCGAGTTGGGGTTCGCGTTCGTGCAGGACGGGCCGGGGCCGCCGCCCGACATCAGTTCCGAGCACGGGCCCTCGTAGTGGTCCGGGAGGCCCAGCGCGTGGCCGGTCTCGTGGGCCGCGATGCGGGTCTGGTTGTACTGCTCGGCCTGGGTGTAGTCGATGAAGATCGTGCCGCTGCCGTGGCCGTCGGTCTGGGCGTACGAGCCCTGCGGGTCGTTGCCCTCGGTGTAGTGCAGCGTGGCGCCCGAAGAGCTCTCCTCGAGCTTGACGTTCGACACCGCCGCGTTCCAGTTCGCCGCGCCCGCGTTGATCACGTCGCGGAAGGTGGGGGCGTCCGAGGTGTCGTAGTAGACGACCGTGGCCGCTTCCGGAGCAGCGAAGGCCGGGCCGGCCGTCAGCGGGGTCGCGATCATCGCCAGCGCGACGGCGGCGCCGGGCAGCAGGTACTTCCTGGACATCGGGACGACTCCTTGCCGTGGGGAATTTGCCGGGTTTGCGCGCGCTGGGTGTCGAACTTACAAAATCGCCCGGCTCTTGTGACCCGACTTTCGTACTGCGTGGCGAACGGTGATTTACCAACCACGGCGGAGTCTTGACATGCATGAACGCGCATACGAGGATGCGCCGATCGGCTCAGCCGACGGGATCCGCCAGTGGGATCTCGCCCTCGCTCAGCCATGAGCCGCGCCACACCAGGTCGTCCCTGACCAGCGGTTTTCCACAGGCGTCGCACGCCGCGCCCGGCCGGGTGAGCTGCCCGCAGCCGGCGTGGACCAGCTTCATCGGGCCGTACGCGCTCGTCGTCGAAGTGTGCGCGTCACCCCATGCACCGAGGGCGTGCAGCACCGGCAACGCGTCCGAACCGGCCTGGGTGAGCCGGTACTCGTGGCGGGTGCGGCCGCCGTCGCGGTAGGGGAGCTTCGTCAGCAGGCCGCGTTCGACGAGCTTGGCCAGCCGCGTCGTCAGGACGTTGTCGGCGATGCCGAGCTGGCTCCGGAAGTCCTCGAACCGGGTGGTGCCTGCGGTCGCGTTGCGCAGGATCAGCAACGTCCACGGTTCGCCGAGGATGTCGGCGGCGCGGGCGATGGGGCAGGCGTTGTCCTCCCACGTGGTGCGGCGGCTCATGCTGTGATCCCTCCTACCTGGCTTGCTCCGAGCAAGTTTACGCCGTAGGGTCGGGTTCAGCTAGCTTGCAAAAAGCAAGCCAGGTGCGAGAGGAGCTCGTCATGGACATCAAGGGTGCGGTCGTGCTGGTCACCGGGGCGAACCGCGGGCTCGGCCGCAAGTTCGCCGAAGCGCTGCTGGCGCGGGGCGCGGCCAAGGTCTACGCCGCCGCGCGGAACCCCGAGTCGGTCGACCTGCCGGGCGTGGTGCCGCTGCGCCTGGACGTGACCGACCCGGCGTCGATCCGGGAAGCGGCCGCGAGCGCGGGCGACGTCACGCTGCTGGTGAACAACGCCGGCTCGTCCACCGGGTCGACGCTGCTCGGCGGGAGGCTGGAAGACATCCGGCTGGAGATGGACACGCACTACTTCGGCACGCTGGCCGTGACGCGCGAGTTCGCGCCGATCCTCGAGCGCAACGGCGGCGGCGCGGTCCTCAACGTCCTGTCGGTGCTTTCCTGGTTCACCGCACCGCAGGTCGCGGCCTACTCCGCGGCGAAGTCGGCGGCCTGGTCGCTGACCAACGCGCTGCGCCTGGAGCTGGCGCCGCAGAAGACGCAGGTGACCGCGCTGCACGTCGGCTACATGGACACCGACATGGCCAAGCACGTCGACGGTCCGAAGGTCGACCCGGCGGTCGTGGCCGGCCTCGCGCTCGACGGCGTCGAAGCGGGCCGGTTCGAGGTGCTCGCCGACGACGTCACCCGGAACGTGCGCGCCGGGCTGTCCGGTGAGCTCCCCGGCCTCTACCCCGCGCTGGTTTCCTGACCATTCGGAATGCGGTTTCCGGCACCCCGGAATACGGCCCCGGTTCACCCGGGCGTATGAATGTGCGGGTGCCGGAGAACGTCGCGGCCGGAATCGGCCGAACGAGGAACCGCTGGGGCGAAGGCGAACGGCTGCGCGGGGAAATCCTCGAAGCGGCGGGCCGGTTGCTGGCCGAGCTCGGCGGCGAGGACGGGCTGACGATCCGCGGTGTGGCGCGGGCGGTCGGCATCGCACCGGCGAGCATCTACCAGCATTTCTCCGATCGTGCGGAATTGGTGCGCGGGCTCCTCGACCACGAATACGCGCGGCTGGCCGAATCGATGCGCGTCGCCGAGGAGTCGCTCGGCGAAACCGACGTCATCGGCCGCATCCGCGCACAGATTCACGCCTACTGCGCCTTCGCGATGCGGAATCCGGGGCACTACCGCCTGATGCTGGCGAACGGCGCGTCCGAGCTGGAACCGGGATCCCGCCCGAAAGGCCCGTTGCTGGACGTGATCGACCGGCTGACGGCGGGGTTCGTGCGCTGCGTCGAGGCGGGGCACGAACTGCGCGTCACCCCCGGCCGCGCGGCGGCGGTGGTGTTCGTCGGCGCGCACGGGCGGGTGGCGTTGTTCCACAGCGCGCTGAACCGGACGGGGGCCGAGCTGGTGGAGCCGTTCGTCGACGAGCTGGTGTCGCTGGTGTTCGCCTGACCCCCGGCTTTCGGGGGTTCCGGGTGGCGGCGCCCCCGGCTCGGGGCGAACGCCCCGGATGGCGCAGCGGGGAGTGGCGGGGCTGCCGGAAGATGCTTAGCATGGCTATGTAAATTTCCGGCAGCTCCGGGAGGTATCCGGTGGACGGTGTGCCCGCGTTTCCGATGACCCGGCGGTGTCCCTTCGACCCGCCCGCCGAACTGGGCGAGCTGCCACCGGTTTCCCGGGTGCGGCTGTGGAACGGCGAGACGCCGTGGCTGGTCACCCGCTACGACGACGTCCGCTCGGTGCTGCGCGACACGCGGGTCAGCGCCGACTCGGACCGGCCCGGCTATCCGCACCAGAGCGCGGCGTCGGCGGCCCGGCGGCATCGCGCGAAGTCGTTCATCACCATGGACGGCGCCGAGCACGCGGCCCAGCGCAAGCTGCTGACCGGCGACTTCCTGGTCAAGAAGATGGAGGCGCTGCGCCCGGCGATCCAGCGCATCGTCGACGACCTCGTCGACGGGCTGCTGGCCGGCCCGAAGCCGGTCGACCTGGTGCCCGCGTTCGCGCTGCCGGTGCCGTCGCTCGTCATCTGCGAGCTGCTCGGCGTGCCGTACGAGGACCGGGAACTGTTCCAGGACATCACGAAGGTGATGGTCTCGCGGACGGCGACCCCGGCGGAAGCCGTGCAGGCCACCGAAGAACTGCTGGGGTACCTCGGCGGGCTCGTCGAGCGGAAGGCCGCGGCGCCGGGTGACGACGTGCTGAGCAAGCTGGCGACGACGCAGTACGCGACCGGCCGGATGACCGCCGAAGAGGTCGCGTCCATGGGGCAGCTGCTGCTGGTCGCGGGCCACGAGACGACGGCGAACATGATCGCCCTCGGCACCGTCGCGCTGCTGGAACACCCGGACCAGCTGGCGCTGGTGCGCGACGGCGACGCCGGCCTGCTGCGCCGCGCGGTCGAAGAGCTGTTGCGCTACTTGAACATCACGCACACCGGACGCCGCCGCGTCGCGACCGAAGACATCGAAGTCGGCGGCGAGGTCATCCGCGCGGGGGAGGGCATCATCGCGGCGGGCGACGTGGCGAACCGCGACGAAGCGGTGTTCGAGCACGCCGACCGCCTCGACGTGACCCGCGAGGCCCGCCACCACGTCGCCTTCGGCTACGGCGTGCACCAGTGCCTCGGCCAGACGCTGGCGCGGGTGGAGCTGCAGGTGGTCTACGGCACGCTGTACCGCCGCATCCCGGACCTGCGGCTCGCCGTGCCGGTGGCGGACCTGGCGTTCAAGGACGACATGCTCGTGTACGGGGTGCACAGCCTGCCGGTCACCTGGTGACGCGACTCAGCCACCGAGCTTTTCCCGCGCGTCGGCCAGATCCTCCGGGGTCGGGGCGTCGTCCTGGGTCAGCTTGCGCCGCCAGTAACCCGTGAACTCGATCGCGGTCTTGTCGAGGCCGCGCTCGACGAGGTGCCGTCGCAGGGCGCGGACCGTCGACGCCTCGCCGGCCAGCCACGCCGCCGAGCCCGCCGGCAATGCCGTGTCGCGCACCGCTTCCAGCAAGCGGCTGCCGTGCTCGGCGCCGTCCCGGTGCAGCCACCGGACGTGCGGCAGCGGCTGCTCTTCGGCCGCGTCCGCGACTTCCACGAACGCCACCGCGTTGTTCACTTCGGACAGCAGGGTGGCGATCGCGGGCAACGCCGTCTCGTCGCCCGCGAGCAGCACCGTGCCGGCCGCCGGGACCGGACGGCGGTAGGCCGCGTCCGGGCCGTAGCGGCCGAGGACCTGACCCGGTGCCGCCGTCCGGGCCCACGCCGTGGCCGGGCCGTCCGCGCCGGGGTGCAGGACGAATTCGACGTCGATCGTGGCGGGCGCCCGGTCGCGGACCGTGTAGCTGCGCATCACCGGCCGCTCCGCCTCGGGGATCTCGAGGTACGCCTGGTACCAGCGCAGGACGTCGCCGTCGGCCGCGGGCAGCCGGACCGGGCGGCCCGGCGGCGGGAACAGGAGCTTGAGCTGCTGGTCGGGCCACGCTTCCAGCTCTTCGAGGCCGTCCCCGGTGAAGGTGACGCGGACCGTGCGCGGCGTCGGGCAGCGCACCGCGGTCACTTCGAGCAGCCCGGTCGCGGTCACGGCTTCCCCAGGTATTCACGCAGGTGGCGGGCGGTGAGGGTGGACGCGTCCGCGACCAGCTCGGCCGGTGTCCCGGTGAAGACCACGCGCCCGCCGTCGTGGCCGGCGCCCGGGCCGAGGTCGATCAGCCAGTCGGCGTGGGCCATCACGGCCTGGTGGTGCTCGATCACGATCACCGTGTTGCCCGCGTCGACGATCCGGTCCAGCAGCGCGAGCAGCTGGTCGACGTCGGCGAGGTGCAGGCCGGTCGTCGGCTCGTCGAGGATGTACGTCGAGCCCTTTTCGGCCATCCGGATCGCCAGCTTGAGCCGCTGCCGCTCGCCGCCGGAGAGCGTGGTCAGCGGCTGGCCGAGCCGCAGGTAGCCGAGGCCGACGTCGGCGAGGCGGTCGAGCACCGTCCGCGCGGTGCCGGTGGCGAAGAACTCGCGCGCCTCGGCGACGGACATCCCGAAGACCTCGCTGATGTTCTTGCCCCGCAGCTCGTACGTCAGCACCTGCGGCGTGAACCGGCGGCCCTCGCACTCTTCGCACACCGACGCGACGCCGGCCATCATCGCCAGGTCCGTGTAGATCACGCCGAGCCCCTTGCACTTCGGGCAGGCGCCTTCGGAGTTCGCGCTGAACAGGCTCGCCTTGACGCCGTTGGCCTTGGCGAAGGCGGTGCGGATCGGGTCGAGCAGGCCGGTGTAGGTGGCCGGGTTGGAGCGGCGCGACCCGCGGATCGCGGACTGGTCGACCACGACGACGTCGTCGCGGTGGGCCAGCGAGCCGTGGATCAGCGAGCTCTTCCCGGACCCGGCCACGCCGGTCACGACGGTCAGCACGCCGAGCGGGACGTCCACGCTGACGTCACGCAGGTTGTGCAGCTTCGCACCGGTGATCCGCAGGTGGCCCGCCGGCTCGCGCACGTGCTCGCGAAGGGTGACGCGGTGGTCGAGGTGGCGCCCGGTGAGCGTGCCGGACGCGCGCAGGCCGTCGAGGTCACCGGTGTAGCAGAGCCGCCCGCCGTCGGTGCCGGCGCCGGGCCCGAGGTCGACGACGTGGTCGGCGATCCGGATCGTCTCCGGCTTGTGCTCGACGACCAGGATCGTGTTCCCCTTGTCCCGCAGGCAGAGCAGCAGGTTGTTCATCCGCTCGATGTCGTGCGGGTGCAGCCCGACGGTCGGCTCGTCGAAGACGTAGGTGATGTCGGTGAGGCTGGAACCGAGGTGGCGCACCATCTTCACGCGCTGCGCCTCGCCGCCGGAGAGCGTCGCGGACTCGCGGTCGAGCGAGAGGTAGCCGAGGCCGATCTCGACCAGCGAGTCGAGCGTGTCGCGCAGGTTGCCCAGCAGCGGCCGGATCGACGGCGCGTCGAGGTCCCGGACGAAGTCGGCGAGGTCGCTGATCTGCAGGGCGGCGCAGTCGGCGATGTTCTTGCCGTCGATCTTCGCCGAGAGCGCGGCCTGGCTCAGCCGCGCGCCGCCGCACTCGCCGCAGGTCTTGAAGGTGGCGGCCCGTTCGATGAACGCGCGCAGCTTCGGCTGCAGCGACTCGACGTCCTTGTGCAGGTAGAGCCGCCGGACCTTCACCGCGAGACCCTCGTAGGTGACGTTGGTCTTGCCGACCTTCACCTTGCAGGAGTCCTTGTGCAGCAAGGCGTCGAGCTGCTCCGGCGTGAAGTCGCGGAGCTTGGCGTCGGGGTCGTAGAAGCCGGAGGAGAGGTAGGTCTGCACGTACCAGGTGTCCGGGGTGAAGCCCGGCACCTGGATCGCGCCTTCGTTGAGGGAGAGGTCGAAGTCCAGGAGCGCGCCGACGTCGAGGTCGGACACCCGGCCGAGGCCCTCGCAGGCCGGGCACATGCCCTCGGGCAGGTTGAAGCTGAACGCGCCGGACGTGCCGACGTACGGTTCGCCGAGCCGCGAGAAGGCGATCCGCAGCATCGCGTAGGCGTCGGTCGCGGTGCCGACGGTGGAGCGCGAGTTGGCGCCCATCCGCTCCTGGTCGACGACGATGGCCGCACTGAGGTTCTCCAGCAGGTCGACGTCCGGGCGCGACATGTTCGGCATGAACGACTGGAGGAAGGCGCTGTAGGTCTCGTTGATCAGCCGCTGGGACTCGGCCGCGATGGTGCCGAAGACCAGGGACGACTTGCCGGAGCCGGACACGCCGGTGAACACCGTGAGCCGTCGCTTCGGGATGTCCAGGTCGATGCCGGTCAGGTTGTTCTCCCGGGCCCCCCGGACCTCGATCACGTCGTGGGTGTCGGCGGCCCGCCTGGGTGAAGTCATACCGTCCTTCTTGATACTTTAGGCTGTAAAGTGATTCTCGATCGTACATTACTTTAGGGTGTAAGGAGTCGGCAAGGTGGTCGTCTTCGCGGGTCAGGGCGACGCCCGCCGTTCCATGGAGCTGCTGTGGGGACCGCGGGTGGGTGCCCCGCGCACGGGCCCCGGGCCCAAACCGGGCCTGTCCGTCGAGGCGATCGTGTCGGCGGCGATCGAGATCGCCGACGCCGACGGCATGCCGGCCCTGTCGATGCGCGCGGTCGGCGAGCGCCTCGGCCGCACGGCGATGGCGCTGTACACGTATGTGCCGGGCAAGACGGAGCTGGTCGACCTCATGTACGACCGCACACTGGCGGAGCTCCCGTCGTCGTACCCGGCCGACGACGGCTGGCGCCCGGCGGCGGTGTCACTGGCCGACGAGCTGTGGGCGTTGCACCTGAGGCACCCGTGGCTGCTGCAGGTGTCCCCGGCCCGCCCGGTACTGGGCCCGGGCGAGTTCCACGTCCAGGAGACGCTGCTGTCGGTACTGGCATCGACGGGCCTCCCCCTCCCGAGGGTCCGCTGGGTGGTCTCGGCCCTGTTCAACATCGTCCGCGGCTCGGTCCAGGCGGCAGCGGAATCCCGCCAGGCGGCGACCGAGACGGGACAGTCCGAAGAGGACTGGTGGTACGCGCGTTCGGCGCTGCTGGGGGAGTTGGTGCCGGACTTGACGGCGCGGTTCCCGACGGTGGCCCGGTTGGGTGCTTCGGTCTCGGGGGAGCCTTCCGGGGAGCCGTATTTGGAGCGGGAGGCGCGGTTGTCGTTCGAGGCGGGGGTGGAGCTGCTGCTGGACGGCGTCGAGGCGGCGATCGTCCGGGCGCGTTGACGGCTGGTGGTGTTACGCCGAGCCGGCGTGTTCACCGGCTGACGGCTTTGCGGGGGCGGGCCGGAGTTCGGTGAGGATGCGGCTTTGTTGTTCGCGGCCTATGGCGACTTGGCCGGGTGGTCGCCGAGACGGGGAAGGTCTGGCGGGTGGCGTTCACTGCGGAGGTCGGGGCGGGCGGGTGATGCGGAGGGGTGGCTCGGTTGGGTGCCGGACGGAACGTGGTGTGGGTCTGGAGCCGGCGGCGGCCCCTCGGCGGCGGGGCGGTGTTGGGCTCGGAAGCGGAAGCGGCAGGCGTAGGCGCTTGGAGGCCCGGCGGACGGAGGCGGAGGGACGCGCGGGGGCGAGGCGGAGGCGGAAGCAAGCCGTTGAGGAGGCGGAGGGGCGTGTGGGGCGGGGGCGAAGGTGTGGGGGCGTGGGCGGGGAGGTGGGTGCGCGGAGATGTGGATGCGTGAGGCCAAGAGGTCAGTTCCGAATGAATCGGCGTGTCGCCTTTTGCTGGACCGCGGGGCCTTCCAGACCTTCGTATGCGTGACGAGGTTCTGACCGACCAGCTGTGGCAGCGGCTCGAGCCGCTCCTTCCGGTGCATCCACAGCGGTTCCGCTACCCCGGCCGCAAGCGTGCCGACGACCGCGCCGCACTCGAAGGCATCCTGTACGTCATCCGCACCGGCATCGGCTGAAACCGCCCGCCAACAGCCCTGTTCGGCGCCTCCGGAGCCACCTGCTGGCGGCGGCTGACCGAATGGCACGAGGCCGGCGTCTGCAGCAACTGCACGAACGCCTGCTCGCCGAACTGCGTGCCGCTGGTCTGCTGGACCTGTCGGCCGTGCTGGTCGACTCGACACATCTGCGCGCCCTCAAAGGGGGGATCACACCGGGCCCAGCCCGGTCGACCGCCGCAAAGCCGGCTCCGAGCACCACCTGATCACCGACGCCCACGGCACCCCGCCCGCCGTGACGCTGACCGGCGGCCATCGCAACGGCGTCACCCAGCTCATCCCGCCGCTCGACGCCATCCCACCGATCCGCGGCGTAGTCGGCGAACCACGACGCCGGCCGCGACGGCTCTACGCCGACCGCCGGTACGACCATCGCCCGCCGTGGCGTCGAGCACGGCTCCGGCCTGGGCAAAGTGCGCTGGCCGGTGGAACGCGCCGTCGCCTGGCTCAAGAACTTCCGCCGCCTGCGCATCCGAACCGAACGACGCGCCGACGTCCACCAAATCATCCTCAGCCTGGCCTGCTCCGCGATCTACCGCCGCAAGCTCATTCTGAACTGACTTCGAAGGCGGAGGAGGCGTGGGAGCAGGCGGAGACGTGGGGGTAGGCCCGTAGCCAATGGCTGCGGGCCTTTCCCGTGTCCGGTTGTGTCAGGCTGCGAAGGGCAGTGGCTGGTGCAGGTTGTTGCGCCTGGGTTTTCGGTGTTTGTCCAGGAAGCGTGGAGGTAGGAATTCGGGGTGGCCGTCGGTCGCGAGGCGGACCTGCCAGCCCGAGCGGTGCATCAGGCGGTGGTGGTGGGCGCAGAGCAGGACCAGGTTGGCCAGGTCCGTGGGGCCGCCGTCGGCCCAGTGGCGGATGTGGTGGCCTTGGCAGTGCCGGGGTGGGCGGTGGCAGCCGGGGAAGGCGC
The DNA here is from genome assembly GCF_040648295.1 of Amycolatopsis sp. NPDC049159. Taxonomy (NCBI): domain Bacteria; kingdom Bacillati; phylum Actinomycetota; class Actinomycetes; order Pseudonocardiales; family Pseudonocardiaceae; genus Amycolatopsis; species Amycolatopsis sp. NPDC049159. Next base: position 120,738 of record NZ_JBEZDL010000020.1, on the reverse strand, counting down.
AGCCTCGGTCACGTAAGAACAGGGCCCGGCGGAGGCCGGGTGAGATCAGGCGGCGGGCTCTCCCCAAGTCCAGGGGTTCGCTGCTGGCGCCGAGGACGGTGGGGATCAGCTTGCAGTCGCAGGCGTGGATCCGGGCCTCGACGGCCGAGATCAGGCCGGTGTCGCCCAGGGTCGCCGAGCCGAGGCCGGATTGCAGGTCCGACAGGGAGACGGCGACTAGGACGTGGGCGCGTTCACCGGCCTGGGTCGGGAGCTCTGGGGAGTTGAGCGCGAGGTCGATCGCGTCGGAGAAGGCGTCGCCGTAGCGTTCCTGTGGGGAACGGAAGTCTCCGCCGTCGTCGGAAGTGCGGCGTTCGGCCAAGGCATCGAGTAGGGCGCTGGCTCGGGTGCCCATCTCGTCGTCGAACCGGCCGGTGAGTTCCCAGGTTCCGGTGCGCCTGCGGCGTAACGAGAGTTCGCGGGTGGGGGTGGCGGGCTCGACATCGACCGGCTCGGCGCCGTCGGGGTCGAGGTGGGCCAGGATCCGGGTGCCGAGGGCGGCGACTTGTTTGTGGCCTGCGTCGGCGGCGAAGGCGAGCAGGTCCTGTTCGGCGGAGTCGCGGTGTTCGAGGGGGATGGGGGTGAGGGCGGTGATGATGGTGTCGATCATCGGCGTGCTCAGGGCACCCGTCAAAGCGGCGACGCCGGTGGCGGGAGCGACAACGGGCAGCGAGTCAAGGGTGTGCGCAGAGGTAAGGGAGAGGGCTCGGGTGACGGTGCGCTGGGCAGCCGTATGGGGAATGTCGGCGAGGTGCTCAAGTAACCGGGCAACCGAGCGGTACCCGAACAGTTCCATAACCCCGCGGGATTCGATTTCCACCAGCAGAGTTCCGATTTCCGCCTCGGCAGACCGCACAACGGTGAGCAGCCCGCGGAGACGGTCGGCCAAAGCCTCCGCGTCCGTCTGCCACAACGCTTCTCTGTCCACGCACCAAGATTACCGGCGTTCGAACGTCCGTTCATCACTCGATCAGGTGGGCTTCGATCAAGAACCGGGTCGTGTGCGCCACGAACGGGCCGTCCCGCTCGATCAGCTCGTGCAGCTCCCGCAGTTTCGGCAGGTACTGCTCCACCGTGAAGCCCGGCACCATCCAGATCACCTTGCGCAGGAAGTAAACCACCGCGCCGATGTCGAAGAACTCCGTGCGCAGGGACTCCGAGCGCAGGTCGGTCACCTCCAGGCCCGCCGCCGTCGCTGCCGCGGTCGCGTGGTCCGGGTGGCGGCTGGTGCGGGCCTCGAGCGGTTGCGGGCCCAGGAAGAACTCCACCAGCTCGAACACGCTCGCCGGGCCGACCTGCTGGGAAAAGTACGTGCCGCCCGGGCGGAGGACGCGGGCGATCTCCGGCCACGGCGTCGTCACCGGGTGGCGGCTCGACACCAGGTCGAACACGTTGTCGGCGAACGGAAAGTCCGATGTGGACACCACCGTGACCCCGCGGGGTGCGAGCCGGGCCGAGGCTCGGGTGACGTTCGGGGGCCACGACTCGGTCGCGATCGTCAGCGGTGGCAGCGAAGGGCAGCCGTCGAGGACTTCGCCGCCGCCGGTTTCGAGGTCCAGGGCCGATCGGACCGCCGCGAGACGCGAGCCCAGCAGGCGCTGGTAGCCCCACGACGGGCGGGCCTCGGTGGCGCGGCCGTCGAGCCACGAGAAGTCCCAGCCGTCGACCGGCACCGCGGCGGCTTCGGCCACCAGTTCGTCGAAGCGCGAGCGCCGCACCGGGGGCGGTGGGACGGGTTTCGCGAGGGTGACCGCGGCGAACTCCACCACGACCGGACCGCGGCGGGTGTCCACAGTGCACGTCGTGGAGTCGCGCGCCACCAGCTCGCCGAGTGCGTCGGTGAGCCCGCCCTCGATCCGGTAGCGCACCACGACCCGCGTGCCCAGCGGCACTTCCCGCAGCAGCTTCACAGGCGCGCGCTCAGCTCGTCGTCGGACGGCTCGACCAGGAAGCTGCCGTCGTCCCAGACGATCGTGGGGATCCGGCGCGCGCCGTCCTGCAGCTCGCGGACGCGGGCTTCGGCGGCCGCGTCGGCCTCGACGTCCACATAGGAATACTCGACGCCGAGCCCGTCGAGCAGCGCGCGGCTGCGCTTGACGTCCGGGCACCAGGAAGCGCCGTACACCGTCAGACTCACGAAACGACCTCCGAAACAGCGGTGGGAACGGGGGCGGGGTGACCCAGGTCCGTGAGCCACCCCCGGAACACCCGGTGCAGGGCCTCGGCCCCGACGACCGCACCGGGAAAACCGAGCTCGCGCGGGTACACGACGAAGCCGCGTTGCTGCGGTCCGCCGAGCCCGCCGTGCGAGCCCACGTGCGTCTCGAACGGGGACGCCTGGTCCGAGTCCGGGTCGTAGCGGCTGTTGATCATGACGTCCGCGCAGTGCGGGAACGTGTCGACGCGCCGGACCAGGTCCGCCGCGTGCGGGCCGTACGGCAGCAGCGGGTCCTCGCCGATCACGACGCCCGTCGCGAGCCGGTGCAGGCCGTCGCGGCCCAGCACCACCGGGCCGAATTCGCGGCTGCGCACCAGCAGGAACCCGACGCCGGGGTGGTCCACCAGCGAGGGCAGCAGGTCGGGGAACTCGCGCTCGATCGTCTCCAGCTCGACGCGGCCCTCGTGCTCGGTGAACGACACCATCGCCACGTGCCCGGACACGACCGCGACCACGCCCGGCGCGACCCGGGTGACCGCGCCGGGGGAACCGGACGTCGTGCGCGGCCGGTCGTCGGCGCACTCCGCGTCCTCGACGCGGGCCCGCAGCCGGCGCGCGATCAGGCCGCCGCTCTTCGTCGCCTCCGCCAGCGCGGCGTTGATCTGCCAGCTCTCGGCCTGGCGTCGTTTGCCGGCGAGAGCGGACGGCGAACCGCCGCACAGCCGTCCGACGTACGCCTCGATCGTCTCACCGAACCGCTGTGAGAACGCCTGGCCCTGGGTCTGGCCGTGGTCCGACAGCGCGACGACGTGGTAGCGGCGCGGGGCGAGCCGCGAAGCCCGGTGCAGCCGCGCGATCTGCTGGTCGATCGAGCGCAGCACGGAAAGGGTGTCGAAGCGCTCGATGCCGGAGTGGTGGGCGACCTCGTCGTAGCCGAGGAAGTCCGCGTACACCACCGGCCGCCCGGCGAGCATGTCGCCGAGGATCGCCGACACGACGACGTCGCGCGCGATCACCGTCGTGCCCGGGCGGGCCAGCGGGTACCAGCCGCCGCGCGGGACCCGCGGCACGACGCCGGCGCGGCGCTGGCGGACCGCGGCGGTGATCTCGCGGAAGACGTCGGCCAAGGCGACGACGAACGTGCGCAACGCGTTGACCGGGTTCGCGAAGTAGGCGTAGTAGCCCGCGCCGAACCGGTCGCGGTGGCGGCGCAGCAGCTTCTTCGGCACCAGCACCGGGATCGAGCTCATGGTGAGGCTGACGTGGTCGGCGTCGCCGGAGAACAGGTTGCCGCGGCTCGCGCCGTCGCCGGACAGCAGGCCCCGGCCGTCGGAGTGGCGCCGCTCGATCTCGGCCGCGTCGGTCGGGTGCGCGCACGCCATCACGTGGTCGCGGTCCTTTTCGTACCAGCGGAAGCCGAGGATGTCGTGGTTGGAGCCGTGCAGGATGCCGCAGACGCTCGCGCCGGTCTGGGAGCTCCAGTCGGTGTGCCACGGAGTCAGCGCGTGGCTGCCCTCGGCGAGCCACGCGGCGAACGTCGGCATGTCGCCGTCGCGGATCGCGCGGCGGACGGTGTCGAACCCGAGGCCGTCGATCTGCAGGAACACCACGCCCGGCGGCTGGTCGGCGTCGCCGGGCGCGGCGGCGTGGCGACGGCGGCGGCGGTTCGCGCGGCGGAAGAAGATCTCGTCCTCGTCGATCGCGAGGAGGCTGGAGATCACGGCCCCGACGCCGGCCATCGCCACCGTGACGATGACCGCCGTCCGGAAGTCGTCGATCTCGACGCCGGGCACGGTCTTGAACACGGCCAGCGTGCCCGCGCCGAGCAGCAGGAACCCGAAGAGGCCGAAGGTGAAGAACGCCAGCGGGTAGGCGATCCGCATGACGAGCGGCCAGCCGACGCCGGCGAGCAGGCCGAGCAGCAGCGCGCAGACCGTCGGCTGCCACCAGTGCGTCATGCGGAAGCCGGGCAGGAGGACGTCGAGCAGCCGCAGCGCGCCGGTCACGGCGGCCCAGACCAGCAGGATCCGGGCGACGGCGCGGCCGCCGCGCAGCAGCCTGCCCTTCGGCGCGGTCGTCGTCACACTCGCTCCTTGGTCTTGCGCCGCCACCGGGAGATCAGGTTCAGCGCCACGGTGACCAGCAGGACCAGCACCGTCGCCAGCAGGGTCGCGACGAGGGGGGAGTCGAAGATGCCGCCGCTGAGGATGCCGAGCAGGCTGTACGCGGTCGCCCAGAGCACGCACGCGACGAGCGCGGCCGGCAGCAGGCGCCGCCACGGGTAGCTCAACGCGGCCGCCGCGAGCAGCACCGGGATCCGGCCGGCCGGGACGAGCCTGCCGATCACGATCAGCTGCCAGCCGCGGCGGGTGAACTGGTCGCGGGCCTTCTCCAGCCGTTCGGCGGGCTGGCGGCGGCTGATCCAGCGGAACGCGGCTTCGCTGCCCAGGCGCGGGATCCCGAACGTCACGACGTCCCCGAGGTAGGCGCCGAGCACGGACAGGACGATCACCAGCGGCAGCGAGAGGTGGTCGGTGGTGGTGGCGACGGCGGCCGCGGCGCCGACCACGGCCCCGGTGGGCACGATCGGGATGATCGAGCCGAGCAGCACACCGCCGAACACGGCCGGGTAGCCGAGCGCGGCCGGGTCGGTCCAGTTCACGTGCGGTCCTCACGCGCGGGGAGCGCGACTTCGGCGCCCGGTTCGGTGAACAGGACCTCGGTGGCGATGCCGTGCTTGCGCACTTCGGCGGCGAACACCCGCGGCGGGTCGGCGAGCAGCCGGCGCATCCGGGCGGTCCGCCGCAGGCCGGGCACGGCGAGGGTGCCCCAGTGCACGGGCACGGCGGCGCGGGCCCGCACGCGTTCGGCGGCCTTCGCGGCGCGGGCCGGGTCGAGGTGGCCGGGTCCGAGGTTCGGCCCCCAGCCCCAGACGGGCAGCAGAGCGACCTCGACCGGGCCGAAGCCCGCCATGCCGTCGAAGAGGTCGGTGTCGCCGGCGTTGTAGACCGTCGTCTCCGCGGTCTTGATCAGGTGCCCGACGGCGGGGCTCTGCGGCCCGTGGGTGAGCCGCGGCCCCCACCGGTGCCCGGAGTGGACGGCTTCGGTGGCGGTTACGGTCAGCCCGCCTTCGGTCAGGGTCTCGCCGGGCGCGATCTCTTCGACGTGGTCGAAGCCCTTCTTGGTGAGCCAGGCCCCGGCCCCGCGCGGGGCGACGATCCGGGTGCCACGGCCGAGCAGCTTGAGGGAGGGCGGGTGGAGGTGGTCGCCGTGCAGGTGGGAGAGCAGCACGAGGTCGACGTCCGCGTAGGTCTCCGGTGGCGGCGGCGGGACGACCCGGGTGAGCCCGCCGACGCGGGCGGTGAGCACGGGATCGGTCAGCACGACCCGGCCGCCGAGTTCCAGCCGGACGGTCGAATGGCCGAGGAATCGCAGGTTGAAGCCGCTCACGGTGTCGAGTATCGCCTTCGGGTGGCGCGGACGCCCGGCGGAGTGGCGCGAACAACGCTGCCCGGTGACGGCTCGCTAGCGCCGGGCGAGCTGACGGCGCTTGGCCCACCGCAGGCGGAGGCGCCGGCGCGCTCGGCGCCACCTCGCGCGGAGGTCCGTGCGCAGCGCCTGTTCGGCTTCGCGGTGCATGCCGATCTCGTGCAGCAGCTCGGCGACGCGGACCTGCTTGTCGGTCGGCACGTCAGCGGCCCGCGGGGAGCAGGGACGAGATGCGCAGCGCCGACGTGCCGAGCCCGGTCGGCTGCCCGAGCCGGGGGTGGTGGCCGAGTTCGGTGTCGGTGTACCGGCCGACGCTTTCGTGCCAGTGCGCGATCCCGGCCATCCAGTTCCGGAAGTGCTCGACGTACGCGTCGAGCGTGTCCGGGGCGAGGCCGCGGCCGGCGAGCAGCACGGGCAGTTCGACGTCCGCCGTGTGGCGGAACTCGGCGAGCCGGGCCCGGACCAGGTCGCCGACCACGGCGAAGGCGCGGTCCTCGGTGCAGTCCAGGAAGTTCCGGACCACCAGGACGCCGTTGTGCAGCTCGCCCTCGAACCGGATCTCCTTCCGGTAGGAGTACAGGTCGTTCAGCAGGGCGGCGTAGTCGCCGGCGCTGTTTTCGAGCGTGTGCACCGGCCGGGTCCCGGCCAGCTCGGCCGGTACGGCGCCCCGGCGCGCGAGAGCCGCGGTGAGGTCCGAGCCGAAGGTCCGGCGCCGCATCTCGATGTAGTCGATCGGGTCCGGGATGCGGTTCTGCGCCTGGTTCGCCAGCTCCCAGAGCCAGCTCGACGTCATCGTGTCGACCGCGCGCCGCACCGGAAGCCGGTCGGCCGGTGCCGTTCGCGCCCACAGGTCGGCCAGTCCCGACTCGAGCGCGTTCAGCGGAGCGGGCGCCGGCGAGCCGTCCAGCGGCATGCACGCCGACAGGCGCAGGTTGGCCGCCTTCGCCGCCGCGAGGTCGCGGGTCGGGCCGAACACCACCGGGTAGTAGTCGTCGGCGTAGGTGCCCCAGGTGAGCCAGTCACTGGTGACGTCCAGCTCGTCCGCCGTCGCGTCCGGGTGGATGCCCGCCGCGCACAGCGGCAGGTCCGCGGCGCGCAGCTTCCGCTCGTCCCAGACGACGCCGTCGAGGAAGCCGGTCCGCCGCGCCCAGTCGACGTTGCGGCTGCGGCAGGACTCCAGGTGCGGGCTGAGCCGCAGCGGGAACGGCACCTCGAACGACGGCCGCGGCGTCGAAACCTCGCCGAACGGGGTGTGGGAGTACGCGCGCAGCCGCTGCGGCGCGGTCGCGAGCACCGACGCGAAGATGCGCGCCGCGGACGTCCCGAGCCCGGTCACGGCACCCGGCTCCGGGCCGGTCGGCGCCCCTTCGTTCATGTACCGGCTGGAGCGCAGGTGCCACTCGTGCCCGCCGGCCTGCCAGTCCTGCAGCCCCTTGACGTAGGCGAACGTCGCCGCGCGGGCGGCCGGGTCGACGCCGTGCTCGTCGAACAGCGCGGGGACCTCGGTGAGCGCGGTGTGCTCGAACTGGTGCAGCCGCGAGGTGATCAGGTCGTTGACGGCGTCGGCCGCCTGCTGGGTCGGGATGCCGAGGAACTCCTCGAGCACGAGCACGCCGTTGGACAGCTCGCCTTCGTCCTGCACCTCGCGCTGGTAGGAGAAGAGGTCGTTGCGCAGGTGGACGCTGTCGGCGAAGCAGTCGCGCAGCACTTCCAGCGGCCGCGTCGCGGCGATCCGGTCCGGCACCTCGGCGTGCAGCGAGTGCTCGATCAGGTTCGCCGACCACGGTGCGCCGCCGACCTTCCGCCGCATCTCGACGTACTCGATCGGGTTGGCGAGCCGGCCCTCGTTGATGTTCGCGAGCTCCCACAGCGACTCGTCCAGCAGCGCCTTCGTGCTGTCGATGAACCGCTTCCGCCAGCCGGCCGACCGGTGCGGCACGGTCCGGGCCCACAGATCGGCGAGCCCGCGTTCGACGGGGTTCTCCGGCTTCGCGGTGATTTCGCCGTCGGCGGGCATGAACCGCTCGAGCCGGTCGAGGTGGGTGCGCGCGCTGTCGATGTCGCCGGTGCGCTTGTACAGCTCGACGAAGTGGTCGTCGAAGTAGAAGACCCAGACGTACCAGTCGGTGATCAGGTCGAGCTCTTCGGCGCCGGCGTCCGGGTGGGTGTAGGCGCAGAGGAGGGCGTAGTCGTGGGAATCGAGGTCGTGCTCGGTCCAGATCACGGTGCCGTGCTGCGGCACGTCGATCATGTCGAGCCCGGCCGCCCACGCCTTGCTGTGCACGCGCGCGCCTTCGAGGTGCGGGTTCAGCCGGGCGGGGTGGGGGAGGTAGAACTCGGGGAGGACGAAGGGCTGCTCAGGCACCCTGTGAGGCAACCAAAGGACGCCGGTGCCCGCCAAGGCCCGCGGCCGGGTTGCACACGAACGGGCCGGACGCGTCCCCCGGCCGGCCCAGCGGGGGTCACGACCCGGTCAGCACCGGCCGGGCGGCCATCGCACGATGGGGGACGAACCCCGAGCGAGGAGAGCGCATGACCGAGGAAACCCGAGTGACCCACAACCCGGACGAAAGCCGCTACGAGGTGTGGGTCGGCGACAAGCTCGCGGGGATGGCGTTCTACGACCGGCGCGGCGAGTTGACGGTGTTCACGCACACGGAGATCGACGACGCGTTCGCCGGGAAGGGACTGGGCAAGGTGCTGGCGGCGGGCGCGCTGGACGACGTCGTGGCGGCGGGGCGGAAGATCGTGCCGGTGTGCCCGTTCATCGCGGGGTACCTGCGGAAGAACCCGGGGTACGAGGACCACGTGCGCTGGCCGAAGGGCTGAGGGCCGGCGGGAGAGCCGGGCGGTCCGGGTGCCCTGAAACGGCTCGTGTGGGATGTCGCCGCGCTGGCGGGTGAGCGGGGGCGCGGGTCGAGAGCTGCACTCGGCTACTGGGATGCCCTGAAGGACTCGTTCAGGGCGCCGGGCGCGGTGAACGACTCGTTCATGACGTTCCGGGGGAACCCGGCCGCCGCGTCGCTCGCCCACTGACCGTCGCGAAGGGCCGCCGGCTGGGCCGAAAGCGTGAGTGGCGCTGGGCCGTACGGGTCCAGAAGGAGAGGTATGTCCGGTTCTATTGGTTATTAACCAACCTTCGTCGGTGTTGCGTTGGTTGCTCGGCAACGAAAGTGACCGGCGCAGGCTTCGAACCGGCAAACTGGAGGAAGTTGATGACTCCCCGGAAGACCGCTCTCAAGACCTTCGCCGTCTTGTCGGCAGTGGCGCTGACGAGCGGCGTGTGCGCGTCGGCGGCCACCGCGTCCCCACTGCCCTTCGCCGAGATGCAGGCCCACGCCATCACCAACGCCACCCAGGTCGCGCAGACGCTGGGCGCCGCCTCCGGGGGTGTCTACCTGGAGAACGGCAAGGCCGTCGTGAACGTCGTCGACGACGCCGCGCTGCAGAAGGTGCAGGAGGCCGGGCTCAGCGCCAAGAAGGTCAAGCACACCTTCGCCGCGCTCACCGGCGTCAAGAACCAGCTGGACGCGGTGAAGAACGTGCCGCAGACCGCGTGGGGCATCGACACCAAGACCAACCAGGTCGTGGTGAAGGTCTACGACGCGGCCAGCAAGGAGACCGCCGACAAGGTGTCCGCGGCCGCCGCGAAGTACGGCGACAGCGTCCGCGTCGAGCACCGGACCGGCAAGCTCGAGCTGCACATCCAGGACGGCGACGCCATCCAGAACAGCCAGGGCCGCTGCTCGCTCGGCTTCAACGTGACCAAGGGCGGCGAGCCGTTCCTGCTCACCGCCGGGCACTGCACCAACCTCGGCGGCACCTGGTCCGGCGGCGACGTCTCCGGGGCCGAGGTCGTCGAGAGCGACTGCCCCGGTGCCGACTCCGGCCTGCTGACCCGCCCGAACGGCTCCGGCCCCGGCGAGATCAACACCGGCCAGAAGATCACCTCCGCGGCCGAGCCGACCGTCGGTGAGCAGATCGAGAAGCAGGGCTCGACCACCGGTGGCGGCAGCGGCGAGGTCACCTCGGTCGACGAGTCGGTCAACTTCGACGTCGGCGTGCTCAACCACGAGTTCGGCACCACCGCGCACACCGACCACGGCGACTCCGGCGGCCCGGCGTACGACGGTGAGAAGGGCCTCGGCACGCTGTCCGGCGGCGACACCGTGACCAGCTACTTCTACCCGCTCACCCTGGAGCTGCAGGCGTACGGCCTCGAGCTCGCCTGACAAGAAGCCGGAAGGCCCCCTTTCACACGCGTCGAGGGCGCGTGAAAGGGGGCCTTTCTCATGCCTCCAGCCGCTTCGCGCGGTAGACGGCGTCGGTGTGGTGCCCTTCGCCGCGCGTCTCGCACGTCTCGACGACCCACTGCCACGGGTCGCCCAGGAACGTCGTGATCTCCTCCGGCTCGAAGTACAGCTCCTCCGGCGGCTTCTGGCCGTCGAACTCGCGCATGGCCTTCGGCGAGTGGCCGACGACCAGCAGCGACCCGCCCGGCTTGATCGCCGCCGCGGCCGCGGTGAAGACGTCGCGGCGCAGGGCCGGCGGCAGGTGCATGTACTGCGCCGAGATCAGGTCGTACTGCTCTTCCGGCTGCCACTTCAGGATGTCGCGGTGCAGCCAGCGGACGGTCACGCCCGCCTCCTTCGCCGCTTCTTCCGCGCGGGCGAGCGCGACGGTCGAGATGTCGGCGCCGTCGACCGTCCAGCCCGCCTTGGCCAGCCAGATCGCGTCGCCGCCCTCGCCGCAGCCGAGGTCGAGGGCGTGCCCGGGGGTCAGCCCGGCGACCTCGGAGCTGAGGTTCGCGTTGACGTTCCCGCTCCAGATCCGGTGCTCGTCGCGCTGGTACATCTCCTCCCAGAACTCCTGCTTGAGCATGTTCTCGACGATCATCGGCTGGTCGTGCGCGTGGGCCATGGTTCCTCCTCGGTGACGTCCCCAGCATGCGGAGGACGTCACCGAAGAGGCAAATCGTGTTGCCGATCCGGCAACTCAGGCCGTGCCGTACACCTGCATCTCGTACAGCGAGTAGCCGTACGCCGTGCCGCGCGTGACGCCGTTCATCCGCACGTACCGGCCGGTGCCCGAGAGCCCGGTGAGGTCGTCCGCGCCGCCGTTGCCGGTGGTCGTGCTGTAGATCGTCGTCCAGGTGGTGCCGTCGGCGGAGGTCTGGATGCTGTACGCCTTCCCGTACGCGGCTTCCCAGCTCAGCTTGACGTGCGAGATCGCCTTCGCGGCGCCGAGGTCGACGCGCAGCCACTCCGACGCCGACCCTTCCTTGGACGCCCAGCGCGTGCTCGTCAGGTTGCCGTCGAAGGCCGCGCTCGCCGGGTAGGACGCCGACTCGGTCGACGAGGCCGTCGCGGTTTTGCCCTGCGAGAGCAGGGTTTCGGTGCCGCCACCCCCGGTGACCGTGACGCCCAGCGAAGCGGTGTTCGTCCCGCCGGTGATCGTGACGGTCGCCGAGCCGGGTGCGGCGTTGGCGGCGGCGGCCACCGTGACCGTCGAGCTCCCGCCCGCCGGCACCGACGCCGGGGCGAAGGACACGGTGACGCCGGCGGGGGCGCCGCTCGCGGACAGCGCGACGGCGTCCGTGGCCGTCACGGTGGCCGTCGCCGACGCGCCCGGCGCGACCGACACCGACGACGGCGTCACGCTCAGGCCCGAGGTGCTGCCCGCCGCGGTGAACGTCCACCGCGCCTGCGTCCCGGAGCAGCTGCCCGCGGTGAGCGTGGTGCCCGAGGCGCGGAAGCACTTCTTGCTCGTCTGGATGTCGGAAATCGTGCCGTCCGGGTTGATCGACCACTGCTGGGCCGGGCCGCCGCTGCACGTCTGCAGGACGATCGAGCTGCCCGAGATGCCCGCGCACTTGTCGTTGATGACGAGGAAAGCGCCGTGGAAGGTGAACCGCTGGGCGGCGCTTCCGGTGCAGGCGGCCACCTTCAGCGTCGTGCCGCTGCCCGGGGCTTCGAGGCAGGTGCCGGTCGAGGTGTTGCGGTACTGGCCGACCGTGGTGTTCGGCTGCGCGCCGCCCCAGCACTCACCGGTGCCGGTGTTGAAGATCGGCGTCGCGTCGTACGGCTCGTTCGACGGCGGGTCGACGACGACCGGCTCCATCACCGGCGTGTTGTCGGGGTTGTAGTGCGTGAGCGCGTCCTCGCAGTCGATCGCGTCGAAGGCGCTGCCGCCCTGGCCGCCGAGCCAGAGGTCGATGTGGCGCAGCCCGGGTCCGCCGTTCGGGCCCTGGCTGTTCCAGTCGTCGGAACACTCGTCGCAGCCGTCCTCCATGATGAAGTACTTCTTGACCCGCGGCACCCAGACCTTGGTGCCGGGCTTGAGTTCGTCGCTGCTGGTGGCGAAGGTGATCGGGTCGGCGTAGCTGCCCTTGCCGCCCGCGGTGTCGTGGATCTGCGGGTAGGAGATGTCGCCGCCGGGCGGCGTGTTGTCCCACCAGCCGTAGAAGGTGAGGAAGGTCGGTTGCGTGGTGGCCGCGTTCGCCGTGCCACCGGTGGTGAGCGCGGTGGCCAGGGCGAGGAACAGGGTCACGACGAGCACGAGCGCGCGCCGGGTCATGCTGCCTCCGGGAGGACTGGACGGACGATGACTGCGGCGTGGCTCCCAGGTTCGCCGGGCGGTGGCGGCGCGTCAACCCCCTTCGTAAACTTTCCTGACGAACACGCGTTCCGTGTCCCGGTCGCTGGGAACCCGGTGGTGGGTAAGCGCTTTCCTCGGTGAAGATGGCGGTATGAGCGAACAGCGGGAAATCGTGGTCACCGGCGGCGGCACCGGTATCGGGCTGGCGATCGCCGCCCGGTTCGCGGCGGCGGGCGAGCGGGTGACCGTCACCGGGCGGCGCAAGGACGTGCTCGAAGCCGCGGCGGAGCGGATCGGCGCGCGGGCAGTGGTCTTCGACGCGAGCGACCCGGCGGCGGTGCAGGCCGCCTTGGCCGAGCTGCCGGAGCGGATCGACGTCCTGGTCAACAACGCCGGCGGCAACACCGACCGGGTCCGCGAGGCGCCGGCGCCCGGCGACCTGGCCGGGCTGGCCGACGCGTGGCGCGCGAACTTCGAGGCCAACGTCGTCTCCGCGGTCCTCGTCACGACGGCGTTGAAGCCGCGCTTCGCGGACGGCGTGCGCGTGGTGACCCTCGGCTCGATCGCGGCGAAGCAGGGCTCCGGCTCCTACGGCGCGGCGAAAGCGGCGATCGAGGCGTGGAACACCGACCTCGCGCGGCAGCTCGGCGCCGCCGGCTCGGCCAACGTCGTGGCGCCGGGCGTCACCCTCGACACGGAGTTCTTCCACGGCACGGTTTCCGAAGAATGGGTGAACGCGCGCGTCTCCGTCGCCTTCGACAAGCGGGCCGGCACCCCGGACGAAGTCGCCGAAACGGTGGTGTTCCTGGCCGCGCCGGGCGCCGGGCACATCACCGGGCAGGTCGTGCACGTGAACGGGGGCGCGTACGGGGCCCGCTAGGCCATCCGGGTCGCAAGCCGGCCGGAACCCCCACGGGGGCGCCGGTTCTCTCCATGGTGGAAGGGAGACCAGTCCACCGGCAGAGAGGTGTGATCCGCCGTGACGGCAGCATCCGCAACCCCGGCCCTCCCGACGACGCGACCGGCCGGATGCCCGTTCGACCCGCCCGGGAGCTACGCCGAGCTGCGGGAAACCGACCCGACGTCGCAGGTCCGCTGCCCGGCGGGCATGGACGCCTGGCTGGTGACGCGCTACCAGGACGTCCGCGCGGTGCTCGCCGACCGCGCGCTGAGCTCCCGCGGCGCGTCTTCGGTGCACGTCAACCCGAACGCCGACCTCGACGAGGAGGTCAGCCCGGGGTCGATCATCCAGCTCGACGGCGCCGCGCATTCGCGGCTGCGCAAGAAGGTGATCGCGGAGTTCACCGTGCGGCGCGTGGAGGCGCTGCGCGGGTACGTCCAGGAACTGGTCGAGAGCCACCTCGACGCGATGCTCGCGAAGCCGGGACGGGCGGACCTGGTGGCGGACTTCGCGCTGCCGATCCCGTCGCTGGTGATCTGCGAGCTGCTCGGCGTGCCGTACGCGGACCGCTCGCGGTTCCAGCGGCAGAGCGGCTTGCTGGTCAGCACCGACGCCACCCCCGAGGAAGGGAAGCAGGCGTACGACGAGCTTTCCGCCTTCCTGGCCGAGCTGTTCACCGACAAGCGGCGGAATCCGCAGGACGACCTGTTCAGCCGGCTGATTTCCCGCGGCGAGTCGGACGGCGACCCGCTGTCGATGGAGGAGCTCGTCGTGCTCGGGCTCAGCCTGCTGGTGGCGGGGCACGAGACGACGGCGAACATGATCGCGCTCGGCGCGCTGGTCCTGATGGAGCAGCCCGAGGGACGGGACGTCGTGCTGGCGAAGCCGGAACGCGCGATCGAGGAGCTGCTGCGGTACCTCTCGGTCGTGCAGTTCGGGGTGCTGCGGTACGCGACTTCCGACGTCGAGGTCGGCGGGCGCGCGGTGAAGGCGGGGGAGTGGCTGGTCGCCGCGTTGAACTCCGCGAACCGCGACGAGGAGCTGTTCCCCGGCGCGGACAAGCTCGACTTCGATCGCGAATCGCCGCGCACGCACGTCGCGTTCGGCTTCGGCGCCCACCAGTGCGTCGGCCAGCAGCTGGCGCGCGTCGAGCTGCAGGAGGCGTTGACGCGGTTGTTCCGCCGCGTCCCCGACCTGCGGCCGGCGGTGCCGCGGGAGTCGTTGTCGTTCAAGCACAACACGCTCGTGTACGGGGTGCGGGAGCTGCCGGTGGCGTGGGGCTGAAAATCGGACGCGGTCGTCGCGCGGGCGGGTTACCGTTTCCGGCAACGCGCTGATGGAGCCGAGTAACCCCGGGAGCGCACGGGTCCAGAGGGCCGCCGGCAGCTGGCGGTCTCGTGTCCCGGGGTGAAGACCCTCCGGAGTGCGGGGAGGAACGGCGCCCGCGCTCCCCGAGGTTCCGCGTCGGGAGGGTGATGAGTTCCCGTATCTTGACCGCCGAACTGGACCTCTACCGGCCCGTCGTCACCGCTTCGCTGCCGACGATCCTCGACCACGCGCCGGTCGCGTTGCGGCACCCGGCGCTGAAGGCGAGGTTCGCCGCGGCCGCGGCCGCCGTGCGCGGGTTCCGGTCCACAGTGGACAGCCTGGGGTTCACCGAGGCGCACACGCCCGAGATCGTGGCGTCGGCGACCGAATCCGGGGCGAACGTCTTCGGCATCGACCACTTCGGCCGGCCCGCCTACCTCGCGCAGTACACCAGCCTGGACGCCGAACTGGGCTTCGTCCGTGACCACCACGACGTCATGGCGGTGCTGCGGGACGTGCTCGCGGGGATGGCGGGCGACCTCGTCACCGTCCCGGCCGAAATCCGGAGATCCACTTCGCCGAGGCGCCGGACTTCCTCGGCGTGCCGGCCGACGAGCCGGACCTCGCGCCCGCGGGAGCACGGCTCGGAGTTCCTGTTCGTCACCGGCTACCCGATGGCGAAACGGCCGTTCTCCACGCACCCGGACCCGGCCCGGCTACTCGAACAGCTTCGACCTGCTGTTCCGCGGCCTGGAGCTGGTGACCGGCGGCCAGCGGCCGCACCGGCACGCCGACCACCTCCAGGCGTTCGCGCACGGCGTGCCGCCCCACGGCGGGTTCGCGATCGGTCTGGAACGCTGGACCGCGCGCCTCTTCGGCGCCGCGAACGTCCGGGAGGTCACGCTGTTCCCGCGTGACCTGCACCGGCTGACCCCGTGAGGAGCAGCATGACCGCACGCCGGCTCTGGGCGGCCGTGGAACCGTTGCACGCCGTCGTCTACTTCGCGCCCGAGACCGCGGCGGCGGCCAAGGCCGCCGGCCTGCGCGGGTACTGGATGGGGTACTTCGCGGGCCGCCTGGCGCCGCTGGGTCCGATCGGCCCGGAACCGGCGGCGGCGGTGTTGTTCGGCTTCGCGCCGGCGATGGTGGCGCGGGCCCTGCCGGACGCGTGGTCGTTCGCCTCGCCCGCGGCGGTTCTCGAGTCGCGGATCGACGCGGTCTCGACGGCGGTGCCCGCGGCGCCCGAACTGGCTTCGCTGCTGTGGCGCGCGGTCGACGCCTGCGATTTCGGCGGCCGTCCGCTGGCGGCGGCGTGGGCGGCGGTACCGAAGCCCGCGGACCCGGCGGCGGCGCTCTGGCTGGCGACGACGATCCTGCGCGAGCACCGCGGCGACGGCCACGTCCTGGCGGCCGTGCACGCCGGGTTGAGCGGGCTGGAGACGACGCTCACCCACATCGGTGATGGCGGGCTCGGCCGGGCGGACGTCCAGCCGCACCGGGGGTGGTCGGACGAGCAGTGGGACGCGGCGGTGGACCGGTTGCGGGCTCGCGGGGTGCTCGACGGGGCCGGCCGGCTGACCGACGCGGGCCGGGACCTGCGCCGCCGTGTCGAGGAAGACACGGATCGGCTGGCGGCCGCGCCGGTGGCGGCGCTGGGGGACGACTTCGAGCGGGCGCTGGAGCTGGCGGTCCCGCTGAGCCGAGCGGTGATCGACAGCGGCGTGGTCCCGGTGCCGAACCCGATGGGCGTACCCCGTCCCTGACGTCCGGCGTCAGCATCCCGGCAAAGTCGGTGTTGTAGGTCGCCGAAGGGAAGCCCAAGACGTTGGTCGGGCCGCCGTTGACCACGCCGGTCCGGCGGTTCGCAACGTCATGAACGGGTCGTTCACCGCGTCGGACGCGGTGAAAGGGGCGTTCATGACGTCCCGAAACCCGGGATCAGGGCGAACGATCCGGTCGGGCCCTTCGGCTCATGTCCGGCCGGAGGGGGCGTGACGGGTGTGACGGGCTGGGTCTGGTGCTGCGAGCCCGGGCGTATCCGCACGTCGGCCGCCGAACCCGCCCGCCACCGCGACTTTGCCGGAAACCCTGACGGCCGGCGAGGTGAACGGGTCGTTCACCACACCGGCGGCGGCCGCGGACCTGGCTTTCGACGTCACCCGGGCCGGCGGGTAGCCCTCCCGCCGGCCCGGGTCCCCGGGTTCCCCCGAGGTCATTCCTCCGCGCGGCCCGCCTGGCGCCGCAGGAGGTCGTACTGGCAGCTCAGCTCGTGGGCCTGGTCCTCGTACTCGCGCTTCGCCGTGAGGAACGGCCGCACGCTGTCGCTGTAGTGGCGCAGGTCGTCCTGCTCCAGGGAGCCGTCGCGGAAGGCCGTCCAGAACACCAGCGTCGCCGACACCACCATCACCAGCGCGACCAGCACCGCCATCAGCACGGCGAGGTCGTTCATGCCGGACAGCACGCCCTCCGTGTAGACCCGGACGAACATCACCACGCCCATCAGCCCGACCAGCAGGCCCACCGTGACGAGGCTGAGCTTCGACCCCATCGACAGCTTCGGCCAGTCCAGCTGCCGCTTGGCGTTCTTGTGCTGGCGCTGGTTGTGGCCGAGGTGGTGCAACGCCGTCGCCGCGCCGCCGGTGGCCAGCACCGAGATCACGATGCTGATCGCCAGCGGCAGGCCGAGCGGGTCGCTCCAGTCGACGTTGAACACGGAACTGGCCAGCCACAACATGATCGGCAGGTCGACCACCGTCACCGTGAGCAGCGTCAGCACCCGTGTCACGCGGCCGACGCGGCGGTGGCGCAGGCTGCCGCGCAGCTGCTCCAGCTCGATGAGCCGGTCGATCAGCTCGGCGCGGGCCTGCGCCTCGCCGACGGTCAGGTTCTGCCCGTGCGGGCCCACCACGTGGCCGTCCATGGCCCGGGTGGACCGGTAGGTCAGCTCCTGCACGCGGGCGAGGAGCAGGTCGCCGGCCGGCGTCTCGGCGCGGGGCCGCGGCTGGGGCAGCGGCAGGTTTCTCGTCTGGTCGGTGCTGGTCATGGCCGTGCCTCCTGGTCGGTCTACGTGCTCGGGCCGGGGCCCTGGTACGTGATCTCCACCCGCCTCATCCGGGCCGCCGCCGCTTCGTCGAACCGCCCGCCGGTCATCGCGGTGACCCCGGGTTCGGTGCCGGTGCCGGTGGCGTCGACCCGCTGGGTCACCCCGGCCCCGGTGAGCGCGCCGGCGACGGCACGCGCTCGCTGTTCCGCCAGTTCCCGCCGCCCCGCGTCGGTCGACCCGGGCGGGTCGGCCGCGAAGCCGCGGACGGTGACCGGCGCGCTCGTGCGGCCGGCCGTGATGCTGCCCGCCAGCGACCGCAGCAGGTCGCCGGCGGATTCGGAGAGCACCGCGGAGTCCCCGGCGAAGCCGAGCGCGGCGTCCGAAACCGTGGTGGTGACCTCGCCCCGCGGGCCGGTCACCGACGTCACCCCGGGCACGGGCACGACCGGCGTCGCCGCGGTGGCCCGCGACGGCTCGGCCGGCACCCGGCTCTGGTCGACGTCGCAGGCGGCCGCACCGGCCGCCCGGCAGATCGCCTGCCAGTACGCGGCCAGCCGCTCGCGCGCCGGTGTGGGCAGCGGCGGCTGCGGCCCGGCGACCGACCCGAGCCCGGTGAAGACGACGTGCCAGCCGCCCAGCCCCGGCAATTGCCGGGCGGCGGTCAGCTGCCCGGCGACGGCCGCGGGATCGGCCGCCCAGCCGACCTGCCGGAGGTCGAACGCCCCGCCGGTGCTCAGGCCGCTGCTGTCGACGACCAGGGTCCCAGCGGCCACCCCGCGGACGGCGTCGGCGATGCCGGTGAGCAGGTCGAGCCCGCTCTTGCGGGCCGCGGTGGCGCCGATCGCGTCGACGGCGCTCGCCACGTTCCGGTCGATCAGCGACGGCCGCGAAAGGCCGTGTTCCAGGGAACCGTCGGCGCGCCGCGGGGTCAGCACGACCGAGCGCCGGTCCCCGCCGTCGGCGGCCGAGACCAGCACGACGCTGCTCTTGCCCGAGCCCTGCTGCGAGACGTTCCCGCTGTTCGCGGCGTCACGCAGCACGGCGAGAACGGCATCGCCGACAGCGGCCCGCGGCTCGTTCGCCGTCCCGCTGACGACCACCACGACCCGGTCCCCACCGCTGGGGACGACGTTGCGCGCCGGCACCGCACAGCCACTCACGAAGGCGCCGGCGGCCATCAGCCCGGCAAATGCCACCCGAGTGACACGTGCGGGGCGTGACGTCGCGTTCCGCAGGTTGAGCGAGGTGTTCTGAAGCTGCATGACGACCTCCCGAAGGTCGGTGGCGCCACTCCAGGTTGGCATTTGCCCTGTAACGATGTCAATTGACAATGCGATGACATCAAGAAGTGGTCCCAGGTCGACGCCCTTTGTGTGATCAGGGAGCGCCGAACGCCGGACCCAAACGGACCGGATGGAGCAACTTCGCGGCCGGGTTGCGACGAGTGGCGGGACCGCGACGCGCAAGTGCCATGCGGAGAAGGGCAAGTGACATCCGAGGGGTAGGCTGAGGCGATGGCGAGATACGACGCCACCGTCGAGGGCGTCCGGAGCGTCTTCCTCAAGCTGAGGACGCGCAGCGGGCTCACCGTCGAGCGTCTCGACGCGACCGAGGTCGACGTCCGGCTGCTCGCCGAGCTCCCCGCCGTCCGCCGCCGCGTCCGCGAGACCGGCGCGTCCGAGGGCGAAGCGATCGTCGACGTCGTGACCGCGGCCGTCGCCGCGCTCGACCCGGCCGACCTCCTGATCGCCGACGCCGCGCTGGCCCTCGGTGTCCTCCGCGCGCGCGTGGGCGAGCGCCCCGAGGTCGAGCGGCTGTACGCCGACGACCTGGGGGAGCGCCGCCGGGCGCTGGCCGACGGGTGGGACGCCCTGCACGCGCTGGTCGGCGTCTCGAGCGAGTACCCGCCGCCGACCGTCCGCAGCCTGCGCGGCTCCATCGAGACCCGGACCCTGGGCGTGCTGGCCGAACGCTGCGCCCACGACGTCGAGCCGGTGGTGGCCGAGCCCGCCGTCGACACCGTGGGGTCCGTCGTGGTGGTCGGCAGCGCGGTGACCGACCACGTCGTGGTTTCGGACGAGCTGCCCGACGTCGGCGAAGCCGTCCAAGCGCAGTCCTTCGACGTGCACCCGGGCGGCAAGGGTCTTCTCCTCGCGGTCGCCGGGCGGCGCCTCGGCCTCGACGCGAAGCTCGTCACCGCGATCGGCGGCGATTCCCAGGCCCAGGACCTGCTGGAGTTCATGCGCAAGGAAGGCCTGTCGACCGCGCTGGTCAAGGAAACCCCCGGCGTCGCCAACCCGCGGGCGCTGGTGCTCGTCAGCCAGACCGGCGAGACCCGGTACCTCGGCTGGATGAACAAGGACGACGTCTCGCTGTCCAGAGAGGACCTTCGCGCGCCGCGGGTCCGGGACGCGATGGCCGAAGCGGACGCCGTGCTCGTCACGCTCGAACCGCCGATGGACACGATCAAGTGGGCGCTCTCGTCGGCGGCCGCGCAGCCGCGGAAACCCTTGGTGCTGCTGCAGGCTTCGCCGCCCCGCGGGGCTCCGCAGCAGCTCTACCGGCTGCTGCGCGGGGTCGACTACCTGGTCGGCCGCGAAGGCGAGCTGCGCCGGCTGCTGTCCGATCCGGACAGTCCACAATCACTCGACGACCTCGCCCGGTCGCTGCTCGCACTCGGGGTGGGCGCCGTCTGTGTCGTGGAGAATTTTGGTTGTAGTATCCGCTCGAGCGTGATCTCCCGCGACATCGAGGGCCCGCCGGTCCCGCTCGACGACGCACCAGGCGTCCGCGAAGCTTTTTCCGCGGCGCTCATCCAAAAACTCATTCAAGAGGGTGCCGGCCGGAGCCGCGAGGAAGCCCTGCACTGGGCGATCGCGGCGATGGCGACGAACCCGACTCTCGACGAGATCGCCGACTCGATGCCGGGTCTCGAGGAGGTCGAGCGCACCCTCGAGACCGACCAGAGCCTGGAGACCCCGTGACCGGAGCAGTGGTGCACCAGCTGGAGGGAGCGGAGGGGGCGTTCCGCGCGATCGTCCTCGACGGCGGGCCCGAGTGGATGAACCCGCCGAGCGCGGCGGTCTACGGCGAGCCGTCGGACGGGTGTCCCGTCCGCATCCACTCCCGGTGCCTCTACGGCGAAATCTTCGAGTCCACGAACTGCGACTGCCGGTGGCAGCTGCAGGAGTCCCTCCGCATCATCCGGAGGCACGGCTCCGGCGTGCTGGTGTACCTCGACCAGGAGGGGCGCGGCGCGGGCCTGTTCGCGAAAGCGGCGGGGTACGAGCTGTCGCAGCGGAAGAACCTGGACACCTTCGCGAGCTACGCCGAACTCGGGTACAAGGCCGACAGCCGGTCCTACGCGGCCGCGGCGGCCCTGCTGACGCAGTTCGGGCTCACCTCGGTGCAGCTGCTGACCAACAACCCCGACAAGATCTCGGCGCTCGAAGCGGCGGGCATCAAAGCGGAGATGCGCCAGCTGGTGCAGCCGGACCCGAGCACGGAGACGGTCCGGTACCTCGCGGCCAAGGAAGTCCACGGGCACGCGATCCTGCCGCGCCCCGCCTGAGCCTCCCGTGTCGATTCCGGGTCCGCCCGTTCGACGCACCGGTGACCACACCCGGACAAGGGAGGAACCCATGACCCTGCTCGCAGGCAAGAACGCCGTCGTCTACGGTGCCGGCGGCCGGATCGGCTCGGCCGTCGCCGCCGCGTTCGCCGAGGAGGGCGCCACCGTTTTCCTCGCCGGGCGGACCCTCGCGCGGCTGGACGAGGTCGCCGGGCGGATCCGGGACGCCGGTGGGACAGCCGAGGCCGCCGAGGTCGACGCGCTCGACGAGCGGGCCGTCGACGAGCACGCCGACGCCGTCGCCGCGCGGGGTGGGCTGCACGTTTCGTTCAACCTCATCGCGCACGGCGACGTCCAGGGCACGCCGCTGGCCGACATGGCGCTCGCGGACTACGAACGGCCGGTGCTGACCGCCGTGCGCACGCAGTTCCTGACCGCCCGGGCGGCGGCGCGGCACATGATCCCGCAGCGCTCGGGCGCCATCCTGCTGTTCGGCGGCGCGGGGGACCCCGTGCGGGAGTTCCCCGTCGGGGGGCTGCAGGTGGCTTTCCACGCGCTCGAGGCGATGCGCCGTCAGCTCGCCGCCGAGCTGGGGCCGCACGGGATCCGGACGGTGACGCTGCGGACGGGCGGCATCACCGAGGTGCTCCCGGCCGGGTTCCCGGGCCGCGACAAGATCGAGGAGAGCATCGTGGGCCAGACGATGCTCGGCCGCGCGGCCACCCTCGCCGACGTCGGCGCGGTCGCGGCGTTCGTGGCGTCGGACCGGGCCCGCACGATGACGGCGGCCACGGTCAACGTCAGCTGCGGCGCGCTGGTCGACTAGCGGCGGGACGAGATCTGCTGGACCGCCCAGGCGTTGCCGTCCGGGTCGGTGAAGTTCACGAAGCCCACGTTGTCGAGGTCGGCCTTGCCGTCCCACGGACCCGTGCCGACGACCTGGATCTCCCCGGCGTCCACGCCGCGTTCGAGCAGCTCCGCGTGCGCCTTCGGGAGGTCCTTGACGACGAGCTGCAGCCCCTTCATCGACCCCGGCGGCATGTCCGGGACCGCGCCCTTCCCGATCACCACCGAGCAGCCCGAGCCCGGCGGGGTCAGCTGGACGATCCGGACACCTTCCGCGGGCGCCACGTCGTGGTCGAGCGTGAAGCCGAGCTGATCGGCGTAGAAGGCCTTGGCGCGGTCGATGTCGGACACCGGCACCACGACCACTTCGAGCGTCCAGTCCATGGGCGTCACGCTACTCGGCCGAAGCCTCCCGCTGCTCGACGACGAGGCGCTGGTGCCGGGCCGCGCGGACCCGGTCACCGCAGGTCGTGGAGCACCAGCGGCGGCGGGCGTGCTCGCGGAAGAAGAAGCGGACGCAGCCGTGGGCCTCGCACGGGCGGACCAGCCGGCCGAGGTCACCGCCGACGACGTCGATCGCGTCGCGGGCCAGTGCCGCCACGGCCTCGTCGGCGGTGCCCGGCCGGGTGCTGCGCCATTCGCGCAGTGGCCCGTCCCGCCAGGTGAGCTGGGGCGCGGCGGCGTCGGCGCGGGCGGCCGCGTTCACCGCCGTCACGGCGGCGGCGTCGGGGACGCGGTCTTCCGCCAGCGCGGCCAGCAGCTCGCGGACGGCGCCCCGGAGTTCGCCGAGGCGGGCGACGTCGGCCGGGCCCAGGTCCGCGGCCGCCAGGTCGTGCCGGCGCAGCCAGCCGGCGGCGGCGCGCGGTTCGGCGAGGTCGTCGACTTCGCCGGTGGCGCTCAAGCGCCGGGTGTTGACCAGCGCCAGCGCGGGCGAGCGCTCCTCGCCGGGTGCCGCAGTGACCACGTTCGCCTCCCGAGTCCGGTGCCCAGTTTCCCGTGCCCGTTGACAGCCTACCTGTCTCATGGATAAATAGAAAAATAAACATGAGACGTGAGGAGACACCGATGGTCACCGTGCACCACCGCCACGCCACCGTCGCCGGGCACCGGCTGTTCTACCGGGAGGCCGGGCCCGCGGACGCGCCCACGATCGTGCTGCTCCACGGGTTCCCGACGAGCTCGCACATGTTCCGCCACCTGATCCCGGCGCTGGCCGACCGCTACCACGTCGTCGCGCCCGACTACCTGGGCTCGGGTGCGTCGGACGCCCCTTCGGTGGCCGAGTTCACCTACACCTTCGACGCGCTCGCCGACCTCACGCTCGGCCTGCTCGACGAGCTCGGCCTGAGCCGCTTCGCGCTCTACATCCAGGACTTCGGCTCACCGGTCGGCCTGCGCATCGCGGCCGGCCACCCCGAGCGGGTGACGGCGATCGTCACGCAGAACGGCAACGCCTACGTCGAAGGGCTGGGCGCCGGCCTGCCGCAGAAGCTCGCCGCGGGCACGCTGACCGAGGACGACCTGCGGGCCATGGTCACCCTGGAGGCCACCAAGGCGCAGTACCTCGACGGCGCACCCGACCCGTCGCTGGTCAGCCCGGACGTCTGAATCCACGACCAGGCCCTGCTCGACCGCCCCGGCGCCGCGGAGATCCAGATGGCGCTGCTCGCGGACTACCACCACAACATCGGCGTGTACCCGAAGTTCCACGAGTACTTCCGCACCAGCGGCGTCCCGCTCCTCGCGGTCTGGGGCGGCAACGACGAGATCTTCATCGCCGACGGCGCCCGCGCCTACGCCCGCGACCTGCCCGAGGCGGAGATCCACCTGCTCGACGCGGGGCACTTCGCGCTGGAGACCCACCTCGACGCCATCGCCGGCTACATCCGCGGCTTCCTGGGCCGGGTGCTGGGCTAGGGCATGTCCTGCAAGCGGTTGAGCTGGACTTCCGGTAATTGTGCCCGGTGGTTGGTCGCGGTGAGTTGACGGACAAGGTCTGGGCGGTGATCGAGCCGTTGCTGCCACCGCAGCAAAGCGGTGGCCGGCGGTGGCGGGATCACCGCCAAGTCATCAACGCGATCCTGTGGAAACTCCGCACCGGCGCGCCGTGGCGAGACTTGCCCGACCGTTACGGACCGCGGAAAACCGCGCACGAACGATTGCGGCTGTGGACCAAGGACGGCACCTGGGCGCGGATCCTCGACCGGGTGATCGTCAAGGACGACGCCGTCGGCGACCTGGAGTAAATCATCTCGGTCGACTCCAGCGTGGTCCGGGCGCACCAGCATGCTGCGGGCGCCCGGAAAAAGGGGGCTGCAGCGACGGGATCGAAGCCCTCGCCTGCGATGGGGAAGGACTCGGCCGGTCCCGCGGAGGATTGAGCACTACGATCCACCTCGCCGTCGAGGGGCGTGGCCTGCCGATACGGATCCTGCTCGCCCCAGGCCAAGCCGGCGACAACCCGCAGTTGCCGCCGCTGTTGGATGGCATCAGTGTCGCCCGGCTCGGGCCTGGGCGTCCGCGGTGCCGGCCGGAGACGGTGATCGTGGAGCGCGATGACCAGATCGCCCGCCGTCGCCAAGGCTTCCGCGGCGGGCGACCATCAGCCTTCGATGCCGAGGTCTGCAAGCAACGCAACGTGGTGGAACGCTGCTTCAACCGGCTCGAGCAGTTCCGTGACCTAGCCACCCGCTACGCCAAACGCGCCGCCTCCCACCAGGCTGAACTCACCATCGCCGCGATCGTTCTTCGGCTTCGATGACTTACAGGACAGCTCCTAACCGCCGAGCAGGCGCGAAAGGGCGTCCCGCGCTTTCGCGTCCTTCTCCGCCAACGCGGTCAGCTCCCGTGCCAGTGCCGCGAGCCAGTCGTCGACCGTGGCTTCCTTGCGGCTGATCACCACGCCGCGGACCACCTGGTGGATCTCCGCCGCGACGCCGCCGTGTGGGGCCGCCGTCAGGACCAGGACCCGGTCCGGCGTGGTGACGCGCACCGCGACCGCCTGGCCGGTGCGGCCCGCGACGCGGTCGGCGAACGTGCGCCGCCGGTCGATCTCCACCATGCCCGGCGGCAGTGCGCTGCCCAGCGTCTCGGACAGGACCCGTTGGTAGGACTCGACGTCCGCGCGGTCCGTGCGCAGGGCCGCCGCCACCAGGTGGAAGTCCAGCTCGGCGCCCATCAGTCGGTGAGGGGCAGCACGAGCTGCGGTTTGGCGATGCGGTGGTCGGCGCGCAACGGCTTGACCGCCGTGCCGATCGCGAAGAACTCCGTCGTGTGCCCGCCCCAGCGGTGCGGCAGCGAAAGCAGCTGCACGCCGACGATGCCCTCCGCCGCCAGCTGTTCCGCTTCCGCCTGCATGCGCGACATCGCGAGTTCGCGCGCGTCGTACAACGCCTCGGTGTACTGCGGGATCTCGACGTTCTGGCCGATGTTGCCCACCAGCTGCCGGAACCGCTGGTGCGCGATGTGGTAGACGCACGTCCCCATCACCATGCCCAGCGGCGCGTACCCGGCCTGCACCAGCGTCCAGAAGTCCTGTCCGGACAGGTCCGAGGTGAACGGCTTCCCGGTGTTGTTGCGCCACTCGCCGGGTTCGTCGGCCTTGACCGCCGTGCCGACGGCGACGAACTCGGCGAGGTCGCTGCCGAACTCCTTGAACTCGATCTCCAGCCGGACCGCGACGATGCCGTCGGCGCCGAGGACGTCCGCCTCCGCCTCCATCCGCGCCATCGCGAGCTCGCGGGCGTGGTACATCGCCTGGGAAAGCCGGTCCAGCTCCTGGTTCTTGTTCCACCGCCCCACCTGGAACCCGACGTGGTAGACGCTCGAGCCGAGCACCAGCCCGAGCGGCCGGAAACCGGCTTCGCGCACGAGGAGGAACTCGTTGACGCTCAGGTCGGAGGTGAACAGGCCGGCCTTCCCGCCGGGCCGCATTTCGGCGAGCCGGCGCATCGCATCCTCGGGGATGTGCTGCGCGGCGGGGTCCGCGGTGGTCACGAAGCCTCCTTCAGGAACGGTTCAACGGCAGGATCTTGAGCGCGCTCGTCGGTGCGGCGCGGCCGGGGTGGAAGCGGGCGATCGCGGTGCCGGTCACGGTGGCGATGCCGGCCACCGCGATCTCCTGCACCGGCCACGTCCGCAGCGTCAGTCGCGAGACGATGCCGCCGTCGGCGCCGCTTTCGCGGATCCCGCGGGCGAACTCCGCGCGAGCCGCGCCGCGGACCTCGTTGACGACGTGGGTGGGCAGGTCGACTTCGGTGTTGCCGGCCCAGACCGACGTCTGGTTCTGCATGTTGTAGTCGTACTTCGCGCGCCCGGCGACGCCGATCACCAGGCGTGCGGGCACCCAGCCGGCCTGCATCAGCTTCCCGACGTCCTGGCCCGGCAGCTCGGTGGTGAACAGCCGCCCCGGCCGCTGCCGGGTGTCGGCGCGCACGGCCGTGCCCAGCGCGGTGAACTCCCGCATGACGTCGTCGAGCGAGGTGAGCGTGAGGGTGATGCCGAGGACCCCGTCGGCCCCGATCGCTTCCGCTTCCTGCCCGAGCCGGTCGAGCGCGATCCGGTAGCCCTCGCGCAGCGCCCCGGAAAGCAGCTCGACCTGGTCGGCGGCGGCCCAGGAAGCGGCTCCCGGCCAGCCGGCGCGCTGCACGACGCAGCCCATGACCTCGCCGACGGGGGAGAAGCCCGCGACTTCG
This sequence comes from Amycolatopsis sp. NPDC049159, assembly GCF_040648295.1. Classification (NCBI taxonomy): domain Bacteria; kingdom Bacillati; phylum Actinomycetota; class Actinomycetes; order Pseudonocardiales; family Pseudonocardiaceae; genus Amycolatopsis; species Amycolatopsis sp. NPDC049159. Next base: position 94,092 of record NZ_JBEZDL010000020.1, on the reverse strand, counting down.
GCGCCGACCGCGCCGGGCACGCTCAGCAGCGACGTCGTCAAGCCGGACGCGGCGAAGCGCTCGACGCGTTCCCGCGCCACGGGCGGCAGGCCACGACCGTCCCAACCGGGCACTGCGGACCTCCTTCGACCGGGCTCTTTTCCCATCGTGGCACGAATCCGCGGGAGCGCGCGGACCGAGCACGGGTATGTCCGGAAGGTCCGGTCAACGCCAGCCGTCTTCGCCGAAGCCGAGGGTGACCGGGCCGCGGCGGATCCCCGCCACCGTCTCAGACGGCAGCACCTCGTCCAGGAACCCGAAGTCCGGCCGCCGGTGCCGCGCGTGCCACTGCGCGATCTCGTGCCAGCCGGGGGCGGCGAGCGCGCCCCCGAAGTGCTGGACCGACAGGCTCGCCGTCAAGCACGCGAAGCGCAGCCGCTCGGCCAGGGGCCAGCCCGTCAGCGTCGCGGCGACGAACCCCGCCCCGAAGACGTCGCCCGCGCCCGTCGCGTCGAGGACGTCGACCGGCAGGGCCCCGACCGCCGCCGTTTCGCCCGTCGTGCCGTCGACCGCCAGCACGCCGTCGCCGCCGCGGGTGATCACCGCGATCGGGACCAGGTCCGCCAGCTTCGCCAGCGCCGCTTCCGGCGTAGCCGTGCGGGTGTAGGCCATCGCTTCGACGTCGTTCGGCAGGAACGCGTGGCAGCACCCCAGCTGGTCGAGCAGCGCCGCCGACCACGCCTCGGACGGGTCCCAGCCCACGTCGGCGAAGACGAGGCTGCCGGCCTGGTGCGCGTCGTGGACCCACTCCGCCGTGTCGAGGCCGATGTGCACGACCGTCGCGCGGCTCGGCGGCGGCGAGCCCGCCAGCTCCGCGACCGGGACGGGCGGCGCGTGGCCGTGGGTGATCATCGCGCGGTCGCCCGCGTAGGCGAGGGAAACCGTCACGGGGGAGTGCCACTCGGGGAACTGCCGCGAGCGGGACAGGTCGATGTGCTCCTGCCGCGAAAGGACGTCCCAGCAATAACGCCCGTAGACGTCGGTGCCGAACGCGGCCGCCAGCGACGTCCGCAGGCCGAGGCGGCTCAGCGCGACGGCGAAGTTCGCGATCCCGCCCGGTCCGGAGCCCATCCCGCCCGTCCACACCTCCGTGCCCGGCGCCGGTGGTTGTTCGAGGCCGGTGAACACCAGGTCGAAGAACAGCGGGCCGGAGAGGAAGACATCGGTCTCGGGTACGGGCTCAGCCGGCACGGGCGCCTCCACGAGTTTTGCGCAACTGTGCGCACGAGAGTGCGTCAACCACGCAGTTTTCGCAAGATCTGCGCATTCTTGACCGGGAAGTGCGCGAGTTTGACTGCTATGGTCGCCGGATGTTGCCCCAGCGGCGCCACGAGCTGATCCTGCGGGCCCTCCGCGCGGAGGGCCCGGCGCCGGTCGGCGTGCTGGCCGAGCGGCTCGGCGTCAGCCACGCCACCGTGCGCCGCGACCTGGTGCGGCTCGACCGCGAAGGCCGGCTGACCCGGGTCCACGGCGGCGCGATGGCGGCGGCCGGCGACGGCGAGCCGTTCGCGCCCGCCGCCGACCACGCCGACGAGAAGGAAGCCGTCGCCCGGCGCGCGGCCGCGCTGGTCGCCGACGGCGACACCGTGCTCCTCGACGTCGGCACCACCGCACACCGGCTGGCGCGGCACCTGCGCGACCGCGCGCTGACCGTGATCACCAGCAGCCTCGCCGTCTACGAAGAGCTGAAGGACGCCGTCGACGTCGAACTCGTCCTGCTCGGCGGCGTCGTCCGGCGCGGGCAGCACTCGATGGTGGGGTTCCTGACCGAGGACGCGCTGCGCCAGGTGCGCGCCGGCACCGTGTTCCTCGGCGCGAGCGGTGTCCGCGGCGACGGCCACGTGATGGACTCGACGGTCGTCGAAGTGCCGGTGAAGCGCGCGATGGTCGCCGCGGCGGACCGGGTGGTGCTGCTCGCCGACGCGGGCAAGTTCCCCGGGACCGGCCTGGCGAAGGTCTGCGGGCCGGACGCGCTCGACGTCGTCGTCACCAGCGCCGGGGCCGACGGACCGACCTGCGCCAGGCTGGCCGACGCCGGGGTCGAGGTGCTGCGGTGAGGCTCGCGATCCTCGGCGGCGGCGGGTTCCGCGTACCGCTGGTGCACGGCGCGCTGCTGCGCGACGGCGGCGTCACGGACCTGGTGCTGCACGACGTCGACGCCGGGCGGCTCGCCGCGATCGAACGGGTGCTCGCCGAACAGGCCGCCGGGGTGCCCGGCGCGCCGCGGGTTCGGGTGACGACCGAGCTCGCCACCGCACTGTCCGATGTGGACTTCGTGTTCTCCGCCATCCGGGTCGGCGGGCTGCGCGGCCGGCGGCTGGACGAACAGCTCGCGCACGCGGAAGGCGTACTGGGCCAGGAAACCGTCGGCGCGGGCGGGATCGCCTACGGCCTGCGGACGGTTCCGGTCGCGGTCGAGCTGGCGCGGCTGATCGGCGAGCTGGCGCCCCGCGCGTGGGTCATCAACTTCACGAACCCGGCGGGCCTGGTCACCGAAGCGATGGCCGCGCACCTCGGCGGCCGGGTCATCGGCATCTGCGATTCGCCGGTGGGGCTGTGCCGCCGCGTCGCCGGCGCGCTCGGCATCGACCCGGCGACGGCGTGGTTCGACTACGCGGGCCTCAACCACCTGGGCTGGCTGCGCGCGGTCCGCGTCGGCGGCGAGGACGTGCTGCCGCGGCTGCTCGCCGACGCCCGGGCGCTGGAGTCGTTCGAGGAGGGGAAGCTCTTCGGCGTGCCCTGGCTGCGCGCGCTCGGGGCCGTGCCGAACGAGTACCTGCACTATTACTACTTCGCGCGGGAGGCGGCCGGCTCGGCGTCCCGCGGCGCGCTTCTCCTCGAGCAGCAACGGGATTTCTACGCGGAACCCTCGCTGGCGTCGTGGGACCGCACGCGCTTGGAGCGGGAAGCTACCTATATGGCTGAAACGCGAGACGGCGAGCGCGACGACCTCGAGGGCGGCGGCTACGAGAACGTCGCCTTGGCGCTGATGCGCGCCATCGCGTTCGGCGAACGCGCGAACCTGATCCTCAACGTGCGCAACGGAACCGCGCTCCCGGGCGTGCCGGAAGACGCGGTCGTCGAGGTACCGTGCGTCGTCGACGCGAACGGCGCGCACCCGCTCGCCGTCTCGCCGCTGCCCGGCCACGCACTGGGCCTGGTGACGGCGATCAAGGCCGTCGAGCGCGCGGTGCTGGAGGCGGCGACGACCGGTTCGCGGGAGGCGGCGCTGCGGGCGTTCGCGCTGCACCCGCTGATCGACTCGGTCTCGGTGGCGCGGCGGCTGCTCGACGCGTACACCGCCGCCCACCCGGAACTCGGTTACCTGGCTTAGACCGCGGCCATCGCGTTGAACTCCGCTTCGGCTTCGGTCCGCTCGGTGTACAGCGACCACGCCTTGTCGGCGATGTCGTCCGGGTTCAGCGTCCCGGCGGTGAAGCCGTGGTCCTGCGAAGTGAACACGCGGTGGATGTCGCCGCGCTCGATGAGGCCGCCGATCGTGAGGGTGCCGGCGTAGATGCCCTTTTCGCGCAGGGCCGCGTGCAGCGTCAGGACGTACATGCGCAGCGCCGCCGACGCCGGGGCGAGGGTGCCCAGCATCGGCATCGGGTGCTTGCCGCTCAGGCCGCCGGCGAAGAGCAGGGCGCCCGAGCCGCGTTCCAGCATCGGCGGCAGCGCCGCTCGCACCAGGTTCGCGGCCGGGAGCATGAAGTTCTCGAACGGCGTGCGCAGGTCCTCGGGGCCGGCTTCGGTGAGCGGCTTGATGCCCGGGCCGGCGGTCGCGTCGGCCGGGCCGAAGTACACCGTGTCGATCTCGCCGGCGTCGGCGGTGATCCGGACCAGTACGTCCCGGAGCTGCGCTTCGTCGGTGACGTCGGCGGTGTAGGTGTGCGTGGGGATCCCGGCCAGTGCCTCGCGGTAGGTGTCGTGCCGCGTGGCGGTGCGGGAAACCAGCGCCGTCGTAAAGCCTTCGCGGCCGAAGCGGCGGGCGATCGACAGGCCGAGCCCGGGGCCGACGCCCAGGACGGCGATCACTTTGGTCAAGGGGAACCTCCAGGTGAGCGGAACTTGATACTGTCCTCAAGTTAGCCGTAAGTTGAGACAGTCGTCAACTTCGCTTGCGGCGAATGTCGTCACGGGTTGGGGCCACCGGTCGAACGGCGACGGCCGCGGCTGCTCCAAGCGGGTAGAACATGTTCCAGTTTCGAGGCGGTGCCGACACGATGACCTTCGCCGTTCCGCGAGCGAGGAGTGCGCCATGGATGCCGACCTGACCCGCCGCCAGATCCTGCGCGGCACCGCGGCCGGCGTCGGCCTCGCGACGACGTCCGCGCTCGCCGCGCCTTCACCCGCGAACGCGGCGCAGGTGGGCGAGTACGACGTCGTCGTGGTCGGCTCCGGCGCGGCGGGCATGACCGCCGCGCTGACGGCCGCCAAGCGCGGGCTGAGCGTCGTCGTGCTCGAGAAGGCGCCGACGTTCGGCGGTTCCGCGGCCCGCTCCGGCGCCGGCATCTGGATCCCGAACAACCCCGTGCTGCTCGCCGCCGGTGTTCCGGACACGCCGGCGAAGGCCGCGCAGTACCTCGCCGCCGTCGTCGGGCCCGATGTGCCGGTTGCGCGCCAGGAAGCGTTCCTGCGCAACGGTCCCGCGATGATCTCGTTCGTGCTGGCGAACAGCCCGCTGCGGTTCCGGTTCATGGACGGCTACAGCGACTACTACCCGGAGCTCCCCGGCGGGCTGCCGAACGGGCGCTCGATCGAGCCGGACCAGTTCGACGGCAACCTCCTCGGCGCGGAACTGGCGCACCTGAACCCGCCCTACCTGGCCACGCCCGCCGGGATGGTCGTGTTCAGCGCGGACTACAAGTGGCTCAACCTCGCCGCGGTCAACGCCAAGGGTGCCGCGGTCGCCGCCGCCTGCCTGGCCCGCGGCACGGCTGCCGCGATCGCCGGGCAGAAGCCGCTCACCATGGGGCAGTCCCTCGCCGCCGGGCTGCGGGCCGGGCTGCTCGCGGCGAACGTGCCGGTGTGGCTGAACACCCCGCTCGTCGACCTGAACATCGAAGCTGGCGCGGTCACCGGGGTTCTGGTGCCGCAGGGGCTGGTCCGGGCGCGGCGCGGCGTGATCGTCGGCACGGGCGGGTTCGAGCACAACGCCGGCATGCGCGCGCAGTACCAGCGTCAGCCGATCAGTACGGATTGGACGGTCGGCGCGAAGGAGAACACCGGCGACGGCATCCGCGCCGGCCAGCGCGCCGGCGCCGCGCTCGACCTGATGGAGGACGCGTGGTGGGGCCCGGCCATCCCGGTGCCCGGCGACCCGTACTTCTGCCTGGCCGAGCGGACCCTGCCCGGCGGGCTGCTGGTCAACCAGGCGGGGCAGCGGTTCGTCAACGAAGCCGGGCCCTACAGCGACGTCGTGCACACCATGTACGACAAGAACCCGGCCGCGCCGGACATCCCCGCGTGGCTGATCGTCGACCAGAACTACCGGAACCGGTACCTGTTCCGCGACCTCCTGCCGCTGCTGCCGTTCCCGGACTCGTGGTACGCGGCGGGCGCGGTGTTCAAGGCGTCGACGATCCAGGGTCTCGGCACGCAGATCGGCGTGCCGCCCGCCGCGTTGAAGTCCACTGTGGACCGGTTCAACGGGCTCGCCCGGTCCGGCGTGGACACCGACTTCCACCGCGGCGCGAGCGCGTACGACCACTACTACACGGATCCGCTGGTGCTGCCCAACTCCTGCCTCGCGCCGCTGTGGGCGCCGCCGTACTACGCGCTGCGGATCGTTCCCGGCGACCTCGGCACGAAGGGCGGCATGCGCACGGACGCCCGGGCGCGCGTGCTGCGCCCGGACGGCACGGTGATCCCCGGCCTGTACGCGGCCGGCAACGCGAGCGCGGCGGTGATGGGCCACAGCTACGCCGGCGCGGGGTCGACCATCGGCCCGGCGATGACCTTCGGCTACATCGCCGCGAACGACGTCTAGAACTCCTTTTCCACCAGGGGAAGCACCTCGGTGCCCAGCAGTTCGACGGCCTTCATGACTTCGGCGTGCGGGACGCCGGACCAGTCCATCTGCATCGCGTAGCGGTCGGCGCCGGTCAGCTTGCCGACCTCGATCAGCCGCTCGGCGATCTCCTGCGGGCTGCCGACGAACAAGGCCTGGGCTTCGTGGGTGTACTGGTCGTACTCGGCGCGGGTCGGGACGGCCCAGCCGCGGGCGCGGGCGCCGTACTTCATGGTCTCGAGCCAGTACGGGTAGAACGTTTCCTTGGCGTCCTGCGAGTTCGGCGCGAGGAAACCGATCGCGCCCATGGTGACGTGCAGGTCTTCGCGCTCGTGCTCACCGGCCTCACCGGCCTGGCGGTAGAGGTCGACGAGCGGGGCGAAGCGCTCGGGACGACCGCCGATCACCGCGTACACGACGGGCAGGCCGAGCAGCCCGGCGCGGATCGACGACTCGGGGTTGCCGCCGGTGCCGATCGAGATGCGCAGCCTTCTGTTGTACGGGCGCGGCAGGATCCGCGCGTTGTCCAGCGGCGGGCGGAACTTGCCCGACCAGGTCAGCGGGTCTTCGCGGTCGATGCGCAGCAGCAGTGCGAGCTTCTCTTCGAACAGGTCGTCGTAGTCGCCGAGGTCGTTGCCGAACAGCGGGAACGACTCGGTGAACGACCCGCGCCCGGCGAGCAGCTCGGCGCGGCCGTGGCTGAGCTGGTCGAGCGTGGTGAACTGCTGGTAGACCCGGACCGGGTCCTCGGTGCTGAGGACGGTCACGGCGGAGCTCAGCGTGATCTGGTTCGTGACGCTCGCCGCGGCGGCCAGGACGGTGCCCGGGTTCGAGATCGCGTACTGGTCGAGGTGGTGTTCGCCGAGGCCGTAGAAGCCGAGGCCCAGCTCGTCGGCGAGCTTGATCCGCTCGAGGGTGTTGGCCAGCGTCCGCGCGACGGACGGCTGGTCGCCGGTGTGCGGGTCCGGCGTGCGGTCGCCGAAGCTGTAGATGCCGAGTTTCATGCAACGCTCAACTACTTTGCGGGCGGATTCGTTCCCGCGCCGTACCGGACCTGGATGGCCTCCAGGTTCCGTTCGGACAGCCGCAGGGCCGCGGACCTTGTCGAACGCCTCACCGGCGTCCGCGCCGACATCGCCGAAGAGCGTCCACCACCACCAGGAGTTGGTCGCCGAGTTGGCCACGAAGTCCGGGACCACCGGGATGCCGCGGGCGTCGAGGCGGGCTTCGGCGTCCGCGGTGACGGGCATGTTCGCGGCCTCGACGACGAGTTCCGCGCCGATCCGGGCCTGGTTGTCGCTGTCGACGCAGTAGGAGATCGCGGCCGGCACCAGCACTTCGGCCGGTACGTCCAGCCACGCTTCCGGCGGCAGGAGCTCGTCGCCGGGCTCGAGGTGGTCGCGGTCGATCCCGCCGAAGCGGTCGCGGTGCCGCAGCAGGTGTTCGACGTCGAGCCCGGCGGGGTTGGCGATGACCCCGCGGACGTCCGAGACCCCGACGACCGGCAGCCCGGCCTCGGCGAGGAACCGGGCGGTGGCCCCGCCCATCGACCCGAACCCCTGCACGACGGCCCGGCGCGGCCCGGTGTGGCCGAGCAGTTCGAGCCCGATCAGCGTGGCTTGCGCGACGCCGAGGCCGCCGACCAGCTCGTCGAGCCCCAGCCCGCCGACTTCGATCCGGAAGGCGTCGGCGAGCCGGGCCGTCGCCGCTTCGCGGTCTTCGAGCAGCGGGTAGACGGCCTGGACGGGGCTGAGCAGCCCGATCTCGGCGATGACGCCGTCGATGACGTCCTGGCGCAGGCCCAGGTCTTCATGGCGTGCAGGTAGCGCGCGACGACGTCGCGGGCGCGCTCGTCGTACGGGTCGAAGTCGATGCCGCCCTTGGCGCCGCCGAGGGGGACGTACCGGCCGGCCGGGTCGTAGTTGAGGCCCTCTTTGAGCGTCATGCCGCGGGCCAGGCCGCGGACTTCGAAGAGGCTGCAGCCGCGGCGCATCCGGAGGCCCCCGCTGGCGACGCCCCGCACGAGCCGGTCGATCACGAGGTACCCGCGGCAACCGGTGACGGATCGGTCCAGGCGACTTCGAGCAGGGCGGTCACGAGCCGAGTTCCCGTGCGACGGCTTGTCCGACCCAGCGGGCGCAGTCTGCCTCGGTGACGGTCCCGGTCCGGGCGACTACCTGGACAGCCAGCCCGTCGAGCAAACTCGTGAGCCGCCACGCGGCGCCGTGCGGGTCTTCGCATGTGAAGACCCCGGCGGCAACGCCTTCGGTGATCAGCGCGACGACGGCGTCCCGCCATCTTTTGTCGAGCCGTTGCAGGACGGCTCGTAGTTCTCGGTCCCGCATGGCGGCGGCTTGCGCTTCGATCCAGAGCTGCCAGTTGTGGGCGGGGTTGGTGGGGCCGTAGAGGGTGAGGACGGCGTTGAGGCGGGTTTCGACTCTGCCGCCCCGGTTCAGTTCGTCGCGGAGAGTGGCGAGGGCGGTTTCGGTGGCTTGGCGGAAGGCTTCGATGATGAGGGCTTCGAGGGTGCCGAAGTGGTAGAAGACCAGCGCGGTGCTGACGTCGAGAGCTTTGGCCACGTCGGCGGCTCGGACGCCGGCGATCCCTCGCTCGCGGATCTGCTGGAGCGCGGCTTTGACGATCTCCTCTCGCCGGACAGCAACCGCCTTGCGCATCATGCGGCTCACGGTACCGAGGGGGTGCCGGTGTGGGGAGGCGACGAAGGACGGGTTTGCGGGTTCCCGGTTTTGTCGGTGGATGGCGGGACGGCGGGGGTTCGGCTGCCGGGGTGGGTTGGTGTGGCTGGGTTTCCGGGGGTGGACCTGGTGTGGGAGCTGGGGGCTGGCTTCAGGGACTGGGGGTTGCGGGGGTGGACTCTGGCGCGGGGTGGGGGCTTCGCGTGCGTGAGTCCGCCGGCGGGCCACGGCGGTGGTCTGCCGGCGGGCTCGGTCTCGCGCTGGGGTGGTCGCTGGGTGGGCTGCGGAACGGGGTTGGGCGGATGGTGCCGGCGTCCTGGCGGGCTTGGGCGGTGGGTTGGGTGGCGGGAAGGGGCGCCCGGTGGTCGGGGCTATCGGGGCGGTGGGCTGGCTGGTGGGGACGCGGGCCGGCCGGTTTGGGGCCGGCCGCCGTCTCGGCTGGGTTGGGCTTCTGGGCGGTGGGTCGGCTGGTCGGGGATAGGGCGGGCTGAGCTTGTGTGGCTGGTACCTCGGTGGGGTGGGATGCGGGAGTGACGGGGCGGTGGGCCGGTCGGTCGGTCGGTCCGGGGGATAGTGCTGGCTGAACTTGGGGCCGGCGTCCCGGCGGGGTGGGGATGCGGTGGAGGCAGTGGCTCGACCGGTTGGGGGCGGGGTGGCCTGAGCCTGTGTTGGTGGAGGCAGTGGCTCGACCGGTCGGGGACGGGCTGGCTGAGCTTGTGCGGTTGGTGCCGTGGCGGGGCGGGGATGCCGGAGCGGGGGGCGGCCGGTTGGGGAATGGGCGGGCCGAGTCTCTGCGGTGGGTGCCTGGGCCGGGCTGGGCAGCTGGAGTGGTGGGGCGGGCCGGCCGGTCGGGGAACGGGGCCGGCTGACTCTCTGCGGCCGGCGCCTCGGCCGGGTTGGGCGGCTGGGAGGCGGGAGGGGCATGTGGGCCCGTCAGTGGTGGCGGGCCCCCGCGTTGCCGTCAGGCGGTCCACTCCGGGTTGCGGCCCAGGTAGCGCAGCAGGGTCGAAACCGCGTCGTCGGTGGGCCGGCCCTCCAACGCTGCCGCGTAGGCGAAGCCGCGCAGGGGCTCGGCCAGCTGCTTCGCCACCGGGAGCAGCGACTCCGCCAGCTCCGGGGTCAGCGGGGACTTCTGGCCCGACGCCTTCGCGATGTCCCAGGCGTGGACCGCCGCGTCCAGGGCTGCGGCGCCTGCCGCGACGGCGGCAGGCAGGGCGCCTTGGGGGAGCGGGGTCGGGACCGCGGTTGCCTCCGGGCTCACCGTCGCGAAGGCCGCCGCGGCTGCGGTCAGCGTGGGCTCCAAGAAGTCCGACGGCTTTCCCGCCAGAGCACCCGACGGGGAGAACGGGTCGAAGTCCGGGCCGCCCGAACCCGTGATGAACGCCGCGTAGCCGAGCTGGTCGCCGGCTGCGTGCTGGAGGACCTGGGTCGTGTTCCAGGCCGCGCACGGGGTCGGGGCCGTCCAGTCCGTGACGCCCTCGATCGCCGTGCGGAGGGCGTCGTGGGACTGGGTCAGGATCGGCCACGACGTCTGGGGGCGGAGGCTCGCGAAGAACTGGCGGATGTCCGCCACCAGGACCTCCGGGGCTTCGTGGGCCGAGTAGTGGCCGGCCGCGTCTCGGGGGCCGCCTGCTTTTTCCGTGGTGTCGTAGGCGTTCCAGCTCACGATGTTCGCGTGGTCGCGGTCGGCGAACCGGCGGATCGACTGGAAGTCGCCCGCGAACATCGCCAGGGCCGTCGGGACCGTCGTGGGGCCCTCCGGGTGGGCCGTCGAGTGCGCGTCCTCGTAGTAGAACCGGATCGACGAACCGGCCGTGCCGGTCAGCCAGTACAGGGCCACGTTCGCCAGGACGAAGTCCGCGTCCAGGTGCTCGCCGAACAGCTGGGCGTTCCACGCCAGCAGGCCGAGCGGGGAGTCCGCCAGCGCGAACGCCAGCGTGTGCGGCTGCTGGCTGTGCAGCGAGTTGAACGAGAACATGGTGTCGTAGAACCACTGCAAGTGCGCCAGCGCGGCCTGGTCGGCTTCGCTCAGGTCCGCCATCTCGGCCGGGTCGCCGGACGGGAACGAGAACAGCTGCGTGACGTGCACGCCCACGACCTTCTCCGGCGCCAGCCTGCCGATCTCCGGCGAGATCATCGATCCCGCGTCGTTGCCCGCCGCGCCGTACGACTCGTAGCCGAGGCGGCTCATCAGCTCGGCCCACGCCGCCGCGGTGCGGTGGGTGCCCCAGCCCGCGGACTTCGTCGGGCCCGAGAAGCCGAAGCCCGGCAGGGACGGGATCACCAGGTGGAACGCCGGCTGGTCGGCCGACTCCGGCTCGGTCAGCGGGCCGATCACGTCCAGGTACTCCGCGATCGAGCCCGGCCAGCCGTGCGTCAGCACCAGCGGCGTCGCGTCCGCCCGCGACGAGCGGACGTGCAGGAAGTGGATGGTCTCGCCGTCGATCTCCGTCAGGAACTGCGGGTACGCGTTCAGCCGCGCCTCGAACGCCCGCCAGTCGAAGCCGCTCAGCCAGTGCTCGGCCAGCGCGCGGACCCGCTCGTTCGTGACGCCGTACTCGGCGGGCAGGTCGTCCGGCCACAGCGCTCCGCGCAGGCGGCTCTCCAGGTCGTCCAGCCGGTGCTGGGGGATCTCGGCGCGGAAGGGGCGGACGGTCATGGCTGGCTCCTCGAAAGGTTGGAACGGAATGCTTCGTTCCGAACTGTAGCAGAGCGGAACGATCCGTTCCAGTGGTAATCTCGGCCCATGCCCGAGACAGCCCTGCCCGGCCGCCGCGGCCAGGCCGCCCGCAACGACGTCGTCATCCTCGATGCCGCCCGCCAGGTCTTCCTCGTCGACCCGAAGGCGCCGATCTCGCACGTGGCCGAGCGCGCCGGCGTCGGCATCAGCGCGCTCTACCGGCGGTACCCGAGCAAGGAGGTGCTGCTCTGCCGGCTCTGCCACGACGGCCTCCGCACCTACATCCGCGAAGCCGAAGCCGCCGCCGGGGAGCCCGACGGCTGGGCGGCGCTGACCGGTTTCCTCGGCCGGGTCGTGGACGCCGACGTGCACTCGCTGACCGTGCACCTCGCCGGCACCTTCACCCCCACGCCCGACATGGGCGCGGACGCCCAGCGCGCGAACCAGCTGACGAGGGATCTGGTCGAGCGGGCGCGCGAGAGCGGGCGCCTGCGCCACGACGCCGTCGCCGAAGACCTCGGCATGGTCCTCGAGTGCTGCGCGGCCATCCGCGTCGACGACCACGAGCGCACCACGCAGCTGCGGCGGCGCTACCTCGCGATGCTCGTCGAGGGGCTGGCGGCCGGCGGCCCGGATCTGCCGGGCCCGCCACCCCGTCCGGGTGAGATGAACGGCCGCTGGCGTCCCTCCTGATGGCGGTGCCGCGCCGCGGCCGGACGGTGGTAAAGGCGGACAGGGGGCGGTAACGAATTCCGGGATCGGGGCGACTGATCAGCGTCGGACGTCCCCGAAAAGACCACGCGCCACCCGTCAGAGCGGTATTCCCGGACCCGAACAGTGAGAACACGACTATGCAACGAAGCTGGCGACGGACCACGATCCTGTCCGCGGTGGCCGCACTGGCCACGGCGTTTTTCGCAATCGCACCCGCCGCGCAGGCGGACACGCCGACGAGCGCCGTCTCCGTGAGCGCCACCACGGTGCTGCCGGGGCAGACGTTCACCATCACGCAAACCATTCACAACGACCGCGATTTCACGGTGACTTTCGCGAAGGGTGCCATTTACGGAAACCCGACCGCGATCACCGACGTCGTCGACGTCGTCTCCTGCACCAACACTACGGCGGTCGGCTGCTTCCAGGCCGGCAGCAGCTACCGCGCCGCGTTCGGCGACCTCGAGGCGGGCGGCACGAAGACCACGGTGTGGACCTTGCGCGTCAAGGACACCGCGGCGCCCGGGCAGTTCACGCTGCAGCACCAGTTCGTCGGGGACAACTACTCCTTCGAGACCCTGGACGGGCCGGTCATCACCGTCGGCCAGCCGTCGACCCAGGCCGACGTCAAGGTCGCGCTCGCCGCGACCGGGCACGGCGGGCTGAACGCGCGCATCGACTACACCGTGACCGTGACGAACAACGGCCCGGCCACCGCGACCGGGATCCGCGTCGGGGCCACGTACGCCTCGGCCCTGTCCTACGCCGGCGGCACCGGCTGCGTCCACGTCGGCACCACCCGGAACGTGAACTGCGACGTCGCGACCCTGGCCAGCGGCGCCTCGGCGACGGCGAAGTTCTCGACGAACGGCGGCCTGCTCGCGCTCGGCTCGTACACCACGACGGCGCAGCGGACGGCGAGCTCGCCGACCGATCCCAACCCCGCCAACGACAGCGCGTCGAAGACGTGCTCGGCGCTCACCGGGCTCATCGTGACCTGCTGAGGGTTCGCGAGAGGTGAACCGGGCTCGTGTCCTCCGCCAGGGACACGGGCCCGGTCCGCGTTTTCAGCCCGTGGCCGTGGCGTAGAGCTTCGCGATGTCGTCGTCGAAGTACGCGCTGTAGGAGACGTCCGGGGTGTCGCCGCCCAGCTGGTAACCGCCGATGACGCCGACGACCTCGCCGCCGGTCACCCACGGGCCGCCGCTGGTCCCGTCGGGGAAACCGGGGCAGGCGATCCGCAGCTGGTAGGTGTCCGAGCGGGTGCTCGTGCCGTCGCAAACGACCGCGGAATCGGCCGTGTCGGGGTAGCCCGTGAGGGTGATCCGGTGGTCGAACCCGCGATTCACGCCGAGTGCGTTCGCGCCGGTGAGGCTTTCCAGGGAAGCCGGGTTCCCGGGCTGCGCAACGGTGAGAAACGCGAAATCGAGATCCGGGTCGGCCGACGAAGTCCAGCCGTCCGCGACGGTGACCTTCGTGACCGGCCACATTCCCAGCGGCGCCGCACCACCGGCGTAACCGGGGGCGAACGACATTCCGTCCTGGACGCAGTGCGCGGCCGTCAGCACCAGATCCCCGGAATCGGAGTGGACGACGCTCGCCGAGCAGAAATGGCTGCCGTTCGCGAACAATGCGCCGACCGGGGAAACGGTTTTCGCCGGTACCGCCGAAACGGTGGTTCCGGCGGGCGCGGGCGAGCCCGCGGCGTAGGCGTCGTCGGCGGTCGTGTCCGCGCCGACGGCCAGGCCGGTGCCCAGCACCAGCACCGCCGCCGCGGCCAGCGCGGCCAGCCGGAGAACCTTGATCGCCACCTCTCCAGATCACCACACCGCGGCCGGATCGGCAGCGCGCGGAGCCGGATGCACAGCGACCTCACAGCGGGTGCCCGGACGCGGTCAGCCTCGGCGCCGTGCCGTTCGCGACGGGACGGCTTGCCCGGCGGTACCGGGTCGACCCCCGCGGCCGCGGGCTCGCCGTGCCGGAGCCGCCGGGTGCGAGATCCGGCGTGAGGCGCGGACATCGCGGGCCCCGCCGGGTGGCACGGACGCCGGCGCAGCCGCATGCGCGCCGCGGAGGACTCCGGGGAAGTCCTGGAGATCTTCCTGCCCGAGGACCTCCAGCCGGCTCCCGCGGACGTCGACGCCGTTCGTGCCGGTCCGGCGCGCCCGCGATCCCAGGGGAGGCCGCCCGAGCGGTCGCCGACCGGACCCGTGGCACGGACGTCGGGCCGCGGCCCGGCCACGCGCGAGGCCCGACTTCGATCCGGGCCGGTTCGCCGTCAGCCCGCGGTGAGCCCCCGGCGGTGCGCCCAGGCCGCCACCTCGGTCCGGTTGGCCAGGCCCAGCTTGGCCAGGACGCTGCGGACGTGGCTCTCCACCGTGCGCTCGGACAGCACCAGCCGGCCGGCGATCTGCCGGTTGCTCAGCGCGCCGGCGACGAGGACCGCGATCTCCCGCTCGCGCCCGGTCAGCGGGTCGCCACCGGTTCGCGCCCGGTCGAGCAGCTCCGTGGCGCGCCGCAGCCAGCCCGGCATCCCGAGCCGCCGGGCTTCCTCCGCCGCCTGGCGGGCGCGACTTCCCGCGCGCGGGAAGTCGCCGAGGACGACGAGCTCGGCCGCCAGGCGGACGCGGTTGTGCACGACGTAGGGCCGGGCGCCGAGCCGCGCGTCCCACGCGATCGCTTCCTCGAACAGCGGCACGGCTTCGTCGGGCCGCCCGAGCAGCGCGGCCAGGCGGGCGGACCAGCTGCTGGAGCAGTCGGAGCAGAACGTGCCCGCGCCGGCGGAGCCGACCGGGGGCGCGTCGGCCAGCTGCTTGGCGAGCCACTCCGCGGTCTCGACGTCTTCGAACTCTTCGAGCAGCGGCAGCAGGTTGGGCCCGATGCCCGGTGACTGGCCGATGAAGTCGGGGTCGCGCAGGCGCGGGCGCAGGGCGTCGTACGCGGCCCGCGCTTCGTCGCGGCGGCCGTCGAGCAGGGCGCAGAGCGGGCGGGAGACGATCGTGATCGGCAACGGCGGCGCGATCGCCAGCAGCTCCCCGTACCCGGCGGGCAGCTCGGCCGGGTCGCCCACCACGTCGGCGAACTGCTGCGCGAACGCGAAGGACATCCCGGCCGCGGAGCGGTCTTCGGCCAGTTCCGCCGCCGCGAGCTCGCTCGCGAGCCGGTTCTGCGCGCGGGCCTCGGCGAACGCGCCGCGGTAGGCCGCGACCGATGCCCGCAGCCGCAGCTCGTGCCAGCGGATCAGCGGCAGCCGGGTGGTCGCGGCGAGCGCGGAGATCGCGGTCAGCTCGGCGTCGACGACGGGCACGGTGCCGACCTCGAACGCCGCGTCCAGCCGCCACTTGTGGCCCCACAGCGCCACCAGTGGCCGTCCGGTGCCGCCCAGCGCCACCGCGAGCGCGCCGAGCCGCAGCCGTTCGGCCAGCGGCAGCTCCGTCGGGCGGATCTTCAGCCGGGCGCGGACGGCGTCGAGCCGCGCCTCCTGGTCGCCGGAGAGTTCCGCCAGTGCCATGGCCTCGTCGGCGGTCTCGACGGCTTCGGTCGCCCGCCCGTAGTCGGCCGCCACGGCCGCGGACTGGGCGAGCAGTTTCGCCCGGACCGCCGGGTCCGCGCCGGGGCCGAGCGCCGCCAGCGCGGACGCCGTGAGCTCCGCCATCCCGGGCAGCAGGTCGGGTGCCGACGTGTCCCGGACGACGAGCGCCGCGGCGGCGATCAGCGCCGGGTCCGACGTCAGCCCGGCGGCCTCGCGCGCGTGCCCGAAGGCGCGGCCGAACCGGCCCGCGCGGTATTCGGCGGTCGCGAGGTCGACGAGCAGGGCGGCGAGCCCGTCGCGCAGGCCCGCGCGACGACGGCAGCCGAGCGCGACGGAAAGGAAACGCGCGGCTTCGGTGAAGGCGAGCGCCCGGGTGGCGTCCCGCGCCGCCGCTTCCGCCCAGCCGGCCGCCCGGGTCAGCGCGTCCGGTGTCGCCGCCGAACGCAGCCAGTGCCCGGCCACGACCCCGGGGTCGGCGCGGTGCTCCAGCGCGGCCGCCGTCCGGGCGTGCAGCTGCTCGCGGACGCCCTGGTCGAGGTCGGCGTAGATCCCGTCGCGCACGACGGCGTGGGCGAACCGCCGCGACCCGGCGTCGGCGGGCAGCAGCACCCCGGCGCGCACCGCGCGGTCGAGCGCCGGGACGACGTCGTCCGGCGGCTGCCCGGCGACCTCGGCGACGACGTGCGCGTCGACCTCTTCGCCGAGCACGGACGCGATCGCCAGCAGTTCACGCGCGCGAGCGTCGAGCCCGGCGACGGTGGTGCGGACGAGGTGCCGCAGTTCCGCCTCGCCGCCGCCGGTCGCCGAGGAGCGGGCGACCGCCTTGAGGTAGAGCGGGTTCCCGCCCGAGCGCCGCAGCGCGTCGGCGGCGTCGACGGCGGCCCGGCCGACCTCGGCGAGGTAGGCCCGGACGTCGGGTTCGGTCAGCGGGTCCAGGCGCAGGCTTTCCGTCCCGGGCCGCCCGAGCAGGTCCGGCAGGACGTCGGCGAGCGAGCCGGTGTCCCGGTAGGTCGCGACGACGGCGAGGCGCGAGCGCCGGATCTCGCCCGCGAGGTGCCGCAGCAGCCGCAGCGAAGCTTCGTCGGCCCAGTGGACGTCTTCGAGGACGACGACCAGACCGCCCGGCCCGGCCGCGGCGACCAGCGCGTCGACGGCCACCGCGACGAACCGGAACCGGGCCGCGACCAGGTCGGCGCCGTCGCGGTCGTCCAGGTCGGCCAGCGCGCGGGAGACTTCCGCGTCCACCTCCGGCAGCGCCTGGAGGACCCGGCGCCACGGCCACAGCGGCGGCGCGCCCGGGTCGTCGACGCACCGGCCCCAGACGGCTTCGCGGTCCGTGACCGCTTCGACCAAGCGGGACTTGCCGATCCCCGCCGGGCCGCCGACGAGCACCAGCGCGCCGGTGCCCGCGGCCGCCGCCGCGAGCCAGGCGCGCAGGTCGGCCGCGGCACCGGCCCGCCCGACGAACGGCTCGCTGCGCGTCACCCGAGCAGTATCCCCCGCGCACCCGGTTTCAGTGCCCGTCTCCGTACTGGCACTGATGTCCCGGACGCGGCGCGGGGCGAGAGTCGCTGACACCACGTCGACCAGCGGAAGGAGCACCCCATGCACGCCGCCATCCACCAGTTCCGGGGTCCACTCGGGACCGAGGAGCCGGGCCCGGACGCCCTCGGCACCTGCACGCTCACCCAGCTCGGCGGCCTCGCCGGCGCCGTCGTCACCTTCTGGCCCGACGCCGCCGCCGCGACCGAAGCCGCATCCCGGCGGCCCGCCGGGACGACCTGGCTCGACTCCGGCGTCTACCGGGTCACCGACGCGCATTCGGCGTCCGCCGCGGCCGCCTACGCCCAGCTCACCTGGTTCGACGGGCCCCGCGGCGCCGAGCAGTCGGCCGCCGAGCTGCGCGCGGGCCGGGAGCGGATCTGGCCCGCCGTCCGCGACATCGAAGGCGTCGGGACGACCTACACCCTGCTCGGCGAAGACCGGTCGCTGGTCGTCGTGGCCCTCTCCGCGTCGATGGCGACGATCGAGACCGTCCAGGACGCGATCATGGCCACCGAACTGCTGCCCGGCGAGGACCCCGCGCTGCTGCCCGGCCCGGACCGCGTCGACGTCCACCGCGTGCTGCACGCCGCCCTGCCGGCCCCGGCGGGTGCGCGATGAGCCCGCGCACGGCCCCCGCGCTGCGTGCCGGGACGTGGACCGTCCGCACGGCGACGGCGTCGTTCGAGGTCCGCAACTTCGGGTTCAACCGCGTGCGCGGCACCATCCCGGTCCGCGCGGGTGCCGTCGAGGTGACCGGCGGCGGGGTCACCGCCGTCCGCGCGGACCTCGACCTCGGCGCGGTCGACACGAAGAACGCCCGCCGCGACGCCGACCTGCGGAAGCCGCACCTGCTCGACAGCGGTGCCCACCCGGAGCTGACGTTCACGGCCGCCGGCGTCCGGCGCGACGGCGAGGGCTGGGAAGTGACCGGCGAGCTGCGGCTGCGCGGGACGTCGTGCCCGCTGACGCTCGCCGTCGAGGCCGACGGGACGCGGGTGCGCGCGACGGGGACGCTCGACCGCGCGCCGCTCGGCGTGAAGGCGCCGCGCGCGATGATCGGCCGGTACGTCGCGATCGTCGTCGAGGCGGAGCTCGAACCGCCTAGCTGAGGTCCTTGGGGAGCAGGGCGGTCGCCGGGTCGGGGGCGGCGACCGCCTTGGGCCGCTTGTCGCGGAACAGCCAGCCGCCGATGATGCCGCCGGCGAACCCGAACAGGTGGCCCTGCCAGCTGACCCGCTCGTCGGTGGGCAGCAGCGACGTGAACTGGTAGGCGAAGCACAACGCCATCACGAGCCCGATCACGATGTCGATCGGGTGCCGGTCGAACAGGCCGCGCACGATGATGTAGCCGAAGTAGCCGAACACCAGGCCGCTGGCGCCGACCGTGATCGAGTCCGACGGCGAGGTGAACCAGACGCCGAGGCCGCTCGCGACGATGATCAGCACGCTCACGCCGAGCCACTTCTTCACCCCGCGGTAGGCGGCGAGGAAGCCGAACACGAACAGCGGGCCCGAATTGCCTTCGATGTGGCCCCAGCTGGAGTGCATGAACGGCGCGCTGAAGATCTCCGGCAGCGACGCCGGGTCGCGCGCCTCGATGCCGAACTCCTGGCTCAGGTCGTAGTCGCCGAGCGAGTTGAAGATCTGCACCGCCCACAGCACGGCGAGCAGGCCCACCATCACCCACAGGGCTTTCTTGGCTTCGGCGATCATCGCCTCGGCTTCGCTGCGGGCCGGGCCCTCGCTGGTCGTGCTCATGGTTCCCCCTGCTCGGTTTGCGCCGAGGATAACCGGCGCGGGACCCCGGGAGCGGCGTTTCGGACCCAGCCGTGACCTGGCAAGGTGAAGAGCATGACGTCACACCGGCCGGAGGTGGTCTTCCGGGGCCGCCGCATGCCCGGCGACCGCGCGCTGGTCATGGCCATCGTGAACCGCACGCCCGACTCGTTCTACGACAAGGGCGCGACCTTCGCCGAGGACGCGGCCCGCGAAGCCGTGGACCGCGCGGTCGCGGCCGGTGCCGACATCGTGGACATCGGCGGCGTCAAGGCGGGCGAGGGCCCCGAGATCGACGTCGACGAAGAGAGCAGGCGCGTGGTCCCGTTCGTCGCCGAGGTGCGCGAGCGCCACCCGGGGCTGGTGATCAGCGTCGACACGTGGCGGCACGAGGTCGGCCGCCAGGTCTGCGAGGCCGGCGCCGACCTGCTCAACGACACCTGGGCCGGCGCCGACCCGAAACTGGTCGAGATCGCCGCCGAGTTCGGCGCGGGCTACGTCTGCTCCCACGTCGGCGGCATGCCGCTGCGGACCGACCCGTACCCCGCGCCGACCCCGGACCGCCCGTTCTGGCCGCGTTACGACGACGTCGTCGCGGACGTCGTCGCCGAGCTGACGACGGCGGCCGAGCGGACGGTCGCCGCGGGCGTCCCGCGCGGCGGGGTGCTCGTCGACCCGACGTTCGACTTCGGCAAGAGCACCCGCCACGGCCTTTCGCTGCTCCGCCACTTCGACCGCCTGGTGGCGACCGGCTGGCCGGTGCTGGTGGCGCTGTCGAACAAGGACCTGATCGGGGAGACCCTCGACGTGGAGGCCCGCGACCGCCTGGCGGGCACCCTGGCGGCGACGGCGATCGCGGCCCACGCGGGGGCGGCGGTGTTCCGCGCCCACAACGTCCGCGAGACGCGGGAAGCCGTGGCGGCGGTCGCGGGCTTGTCTACTGTGGACTGATTTGCTCGGTGCCGAGCCGCCAGAGGGACGTGATCTCCGCGGCCCGGGCCCGGTGCAGGGGGTCCGCCGGGTCGAGCGCGCGCGGGTGCCGGGCCGGCGTCCCCGTCCGTGCCACCACATGCAGGCCCGCCGCCTCGATCCAGCCGAGCAGCTCCTCGCGCGTTCGCAGGCCCAGGTGCTCGGCCAGGTCGGACAGCACCAGCCACGCCTCGCCGTCCGGGGTCAGGTGGCGGCGGGCGCGGTCGAGGAAGCCGCGCAGCATGCGGTGGCCCGGGTCGTAGACCGCGTGGTCGAGCGGGGTGCGGGGGCGGCCCGGCAGCCACGGCGGGTTCGCCACGACCAGCGGGGCGCGGCCGGGCGGGAACAGGTCCGTCCGGACGACTTCCGCGCGGGCGCCGAAGCCCAGGCGGGTCAGGTTCTCCCGGGCGCAGGCGACCGCGAGCGCCGAGGTGTCCGTGGCCACCACCCGCTCGACGCCGCGGTGGGCGAGGACGGCGGCCAGCACCCCGGTGCCGGTGCCGATGTCGAACGCCAGCTCCGTGCCCGGCAACGGCGCTTCTCCCACCAGGTCGACGTACTCCGGGCGCAGGGGCGCGAAAACGCCGTGGTGCGGGTGGATCCGCGCGTCCAGCGCCGGGACGGCGATGCCCGTCCGGCGCCATTCGGCGGCACCCAGGACCCCGAGCAGCTCCCGCAACGGCACCGCCGCGGGGACGTCGAGGGGCCCGTAGACGGCGGTGCACGCCGCGCGGACGTCCGGGGCGCGGCGCAGCGGCACGACGTGGCCCGGCTCGAGGGGGACGTGGAGCAGGGAAAGCAGCTTCGCCCGGTGGGCGCGGCCGGCGCGGTAGCGGGCGAAGTCGTCCGGCGGGGGCGCCGGGAGCCTGCGCCGCACGGCGTCGAGCAGCTGCCGCGCGGCCGGGTAGGTGCCGCGCCAGAGCAGCGCGGTGCCGGCGGCCATCGCGTGCAGGGCCGCGTCGGCGGACAGGCCGTCGCCGGCGGGGACCGCCGGGCGCGAGGGTGGGGAGAACAACCGGCGATCGGGTTCGCCGGGCATGACGAGATGAGCCATCGAAAGGGGTTCCGTTCATTGCCGCGGGCACGTCTAGCAGCCCGCGAAGCGGGCGGGCGGGCGCGAAGTCCGGGGCGGGACTAGCTCAGGACGGCGGCATGAACGGGGTTCGTCACCCCTCGACCCTAGCCGCCATGGCGTACAAAGGACGCAGAGGTGATGCCGGATGACGCCCTCGGTGGTGCGGTGGGAAAAGCGGCGCCGGTGGGCCGTCGTCGCCGCCGTGGCCGCCGTCCTGGTCTCGGTGCCCTCGGTCGTCTCCGCGCTCTCGCCGGCCGGGGCCGCGGTGGACCCGGCCCGGCTGCGCACACTGGTGCTCGATTCCGCCGGGCGGCCGTACCAGGGGTACGCCGAAAGCGCGGGCTCGCTGGCCCTGCCGGAGCTACCGAACCTCGCCGCCGTCACCGCGCTCTTCTCGATGCGGACGCCGATGCGCGTCTGGTACGCCGGGCCCGACCGCTACCGCGTCGACATCCTCGGCACCGCCGGCGAGCACGACCTCTACCGGCAGCCCGACGGCGAATACACCTGGGACTACGGCGACAACACGCTGACCGAGCTGATCGGCGAACCCGCCGTCCGGCTCCCGCGGGCCGGGGACCTGCTGCCGCCCGAGCTGGCGCGGCGGATCCTGCGCGCCGCGCCGGGCGACCCGGTGAGCGCGCTGCCGGGCCGCAACGTCGCCGGCGTCGCCGCGTCCGGGCTGCGGCTCGTCCCCGCCGACCCCGACACGACCATCGGCCAGGTCGACCTCTGGGCGGACCCGGCGACCGGGCTCCCGGTGCGGGTCGAGGTGACCGCGCGCGGGCAGCGGGCCCCGATCCTCGTCACCGAGTTCCACGAGCTGGCGCAGACGACGCCGGTCGTCGAGGCGCCGCGGCCGGTGCTCGGGTCCGGGTTCACCGTGGCGAGCGCCCCGGACGTCTCGGACACGCTCGGCGCCTTCAACCAGGTGCCGCTGCCCCCGGCGCTCGCCGGGCGGCCGGTGACGTCGTCGGACTTCGGGGGTGTCCAGGGCGCCGCGCTCTACGGCAAGGGGCTCGCGTCCTTCGCGGTGATCGCCGTGCCGCGCGCGGTGGCGAACGCGGCGGGCGACGCCGCCGGGAAGGCGGGCGGGGTGCAGGTCAAGCTGGCCGGCGGGACCGTGGTGCAGCTGTCGATCACGCCGTTGTCGCTGGCGATCGTCCGCTCGGCCGTCTCCCGCCGCTCCTACCTGCTGGCCGGGACGGTGACGGCCGACGTGCTGAAGTCCGTCGCGGACGAGCTGTCCCGGCTGCGGCGGGGCGGCCGATGATCGTCACGCACGCGCTCACCAAGGCCTACGGGCGCACGGTCGCCGTGAACGCGGTCGACCTCGACGTCCGCGAGGGCGACCGCTACGGCTTCCTCGGCCCGAACGGCTCGGGCAAGACCACCCTCGTCCGGATGCTGCTCGGCCTGGTCTACGCGACCAGCGGCGAGATCGAGGTGCTCGGCAAGCCGGTGCCGAAGCGGGTCGCCGAGGTGCTGCCCGAGGTCGGCGCGCTCGTCGAAGGCCCGGCCGCGTACCCGCACCTGTCCGGGCGCCGGAACCTGGCCCTGCTCGACGCGGCCGGGCGCGGCGGCGGGCGGCGCACGCGACGGCGTCGCGTCGACGAAGCACTCGAGCGGGTCGGGCTCGGCGGGGTCGACCAGCGGCCGGTCAAGGCGTACTCGCTGGGCATGCGGCAGCGGCTCGGGCTGGCCGGCGCGCTGCTGCGCAAGCCGCGGCTGCTGATCCTGGACGAGCCGACGAACGGCCTCGATCCCCAGGGCATCAAGGAGATCCGCGAGCTGCTGACCGAGCTGAACGCGGGCGGCACCACGGTGTTCCTCTCCAGTCACCTGCTGGCCGAGGTGGAGCAGCTGTGCACGCGCGTCGGCGTCGTCGACCGCGGCCGGCTGGTGCTGGAGGAGGACCTGGTCGCGCTGCGGGCCGAGACCGGCCGGGTGCTGGTCGGGACGCCGGACCCCGCCGCGGCGGCCGCGGTCCTCGACGGGCAGCTCGAAGCCCGCGACGGCGACCGGCTGGTCATCCGGCACGCCGACCCGGCGGCGCTGAACGCGCTGCTCGTCGAAGCGGGGGTGCGCGTGACGTCGATCCACGCCGAGCAGCGGACCCTGGAACAGGTGGTCCTCGAGGTGACGGGTCCGGGCTCGGACCGGTTCGGGGCGGCCGGGTGATCGGCGTCGAACTGCGGAAGCTCGCGTTGCGCCCGCGCGTGTGGGTCAGCGTGCTGCTCCTGTGCCTGCTGCCCGCGGTCGTCGGCGTCTTCCTGGCCACGGCCGACTTCGCGCCGCCGCCCGGGCAGGGCGGGGCGTTCCTGTCGGCGGTGGTCAGCGACGGCGCGCTGTTCCCGGCCGCGGCGCTCGCGCTGGTGCTGCCGCTGTTCCTGCCGATCGCGGTCGCGGTGGTCGCGGGCGACTCGATCGCGGGCGAGGCGGCCGGTGGCACGCTGCGCTACCTGCTGGCGCGCCCGGCCGGCCGGACCCGGTTGCTGAGCGCGAAGATGATCGCGATCGCGGTCTACGTGACCGCGGCGATCGTCATCGTCGTGCTGACGTCGCTGGTGCTCGGCGTGATCCTGTTCGGCACCGGCGGCAACCCCGGCGTCGCCGGCCCGGGCGGGCAGCCGGCCGGCGTGACGTCGTTGTCGGGGCAGTCGCTCAGCTCGTCCGGGCTCGGCCTGCGGCTGCTCGGCGCGGTGACCTACATCGTCGTGTCGATGCTCGGGTTCGCCGCGATCACGATGTTCCTGTCCACGGTGAGCGACTCGGCGCTGGGAGCCGCGCTGTGCGGGCTGGCCGTGCTGATCACCAGCTCGGTGCTGGAGACGCTGGACGCGGCGGCGTCGGTGAAGCCCTACCTGCCGACGCACTACTGGCTGTCCTGGATCGACTTCTTCCGCGATCCGGTGCTGTGGCGCAACATCGACCACGGGATGCTGCTGCAGGCCGGCTACATCGTGGTGTTCTTCGGGGCGGCGTGGGCGAACTTCGCGACGAAGGACGTCACGAGCTGAGGCAGTCCGTGGGCGCTTCGAGCGGCGTGGTGCCGAGGGCCTGCAGGACGATTTCGGTGACGGCGGGGTCGGTGGGCAGGTCGCCGTGCGTGGCGCCGTTGCCCGGGCAGACCTGCTGGAGGGCGACGTTGACGGCGCCGTCGACCCGGGCGGACTCCGGCGGGGTGACCGTCTCGTCCTGCTCGGTCCAGAGCGAAAGCCACGGCAGGGTCGCCGGGATCGGCTCCTTCGCGAGCTCCTGCAGCAGGGCGCTGCCCGGCGCCAGCTGGACGCACGCCGTGGGGCAGCCGCCGGGGACGAGCGCGCCGCCCGCCGCGGCGAGACCGGTGCCGTGCATCGGCGCGCCGAGCGTGACGACCCGGCGGGCCTGGTGGTCGCCGCCTTCGCGGCTGACCCACAGCCGGGCCACGACCCCGCCCGCGGAGTACCCGACGACGTCGACCGAAGGCGCTCCCTGCGCGTACGCCCGTTCGACGGCTTCGGCCAGGACGCCGGCTTGCTCGGCCAGGTCACCGGTGCCGTCGCCGGCCAGGGTGAGCACCTCGGTGCTGCGGCCGGTCGTCTGCCGGATCCGCGCGGCGAGCTCGTCCAGCGCGCCCTGGCCGCCGCCGTAGCCGGGGACGAGCAGCACCGGGCCGGGCTTGGCCTGGTCGGGGGTGCCGGCCTCCGGCGCGGTCCTGGTGCCGGAGGTGGCGATGGCGGTCGCGGCGACGACGGCCACCACGACGACGGCGACGCTGCTGAGCATCAGACGTCGCCGCGGGCTGATGCCGCGCCACCAAGCCGTGATCCGCACGACTCCATGATGCCTGGCTCAGCCCGCGCCGTAGCAGACGTAACTCGTGGCGGCGGGGGAGTCGGGCAGCTCCGACTGGGCGCGGGCGAGGGCCGCGGCGGGGGGCAGGCCGGCCGCGAGGTGGCGGTGGTGGCGGACCATCAGGGCGCGGCCGGCGTCGTCGGGGATCGGGAGGACCGTCGCCACCAGGCTCGTCGTGCCCAGCGCCAGCAGCGCCGAGGCCAGGCCCAGCAGCTCGTCGCCCGCGTGGATCGCCGAACGGCCCGAGTCGCAGCCCGAGAGCACGACGTGGCGGGGCGGGCGGGCCAGCCGTTCCAGGTCGTACACCGTGAGCGGCCCGTCGGCCAGGCGCAGCGACGAGAACAGCGGGTTGTCGGTGCGGAACCGGCCGTGCGCCGCGATGTGGCCGAGCGCGGCGCCGTCGAGCGCGGCGAGCACCGGCTCGGCCCGCGCGGTGCGGCCGGTGAACCGCCGGGCCCCCGGGTAGCGGCGGGCCAGCGCGGCCACCTCGGCCGCGGCGTGCGGCAGCCCGGGACCCGCCACGACGACGTGGTCGCCGCCCTCGGCCCGCGGTGCGGTCGCCGCGCGGTGCCACAGCGCCGCCGACGGAGCGAGCGACACCGGACGGCCGCGGCAGCCCGGCAGCACCGGCCACGGCAGTTCGTGCAGCCGCCCGGTCGGCACGATGACCAGCGGGCCGTCGCCGAGCGGGAGCGGGGCGAGCAGCAGCTCGTCGAGCCGGCGGGCGGTCCGCTCGACGAGGCCGCCGGGCGAGCCGAGGCCGAACGCGGCCCGCCGCACCGCGAACCTCAGCTCGTCCAGGCGTTCCGCGGCTTCGGCCGCCGGGCCCAGCGCGTACCGCCGCAGCCGGCCACCGGTGACGGCGAGCGCGCTCAGCCGCCCGTCCAGCTCCACGTACTCCACGAGCGTCGCCGGGCCGAGCGCTTCGGCGAGCTCTGCGCGGGACGGGACCCGGATGTCCGAAGTGGACACTCCGGCGGCGTGCCGGGCGCGGTCGCGCACCGCCTTCTCCAGCTCGGCTTGGCGGCGCAGCAGGGTCCGCGGGTCGCCGGTCCCGGTGGCGAGGTCGACGGCGAGCTGGCGCAGCGCCGCGAGGTCGGCGGCCAGGCCCTCGTCGTCCGGCGGCCGGGCGGGCCGCAGCCGCAACGCACCGGCGTGCCGCCACTCCGCCCAGCGCAGCACGGCTTCCGGGTGGCCCGCTTCGGCGGCGAGCCGCAACCCAAGCCCGGTCAGCTCGCTCGCGTGCCCGGACGCGTGGGCGCGCAGCTCGCTCGCGCCGAGCCCGGCGCGGAACCGGTCGACCACCCGGACCCCGGCGCGCAACGCGGCGTCCGCGCCCCGGCGGTCGCCGTGCACCAGCCGCAGCAACGCCGTCGCGTGCCAAGCTCGGGCGCGCATCTCGGCCGGCCCGCCGCGCCCGGCGCGGCCGACGAAGGACAGCTCGGTCCGCGCGATCTCCACGCGGCCCAGCTCCAGCGCGAGCGCCGCGACGATCAGCCGCGCGTCCAAGGCGGGCACCACCCAGCCCGCGTCGGTCAGCGCCGCCGCCGTCCGCTGCCCCGACCGGAGCATCGCCGCGGTCCGCAGGCCGCTGTCGCGGCGGGCGCGCAGCGCGAGGTAACCGCCGAGCGCGGCCCAGCCGGGCCGGTCCTGCCGCACCGCGGACCGCCGCGCCAGCGAAGCTTCGCGCAACGCCGTCCCGGGATCGCCGTCGAGCAACGCGACTTTCGCCAGCAGCAGCCGCGCCTGCACGAGGTCGACGGCGTTGCGCCGGCGTCCGTAGTCGGCGACGGCGGCCGTCGCCGCTTCGCGCGCTTCGGCGATCAGGCGCACCGAGAGCAGGGCTTCGGCGCGTTCGATGGGCAGCAGCCCGGGATCGGTGCCCGCTTCGCGGTAGCGGGCGGCGGCTTCGTCGTAGGCGGTCAGCGCGGCGGGGACGTCGCCGCGCACCGTGGCGGCCAGCCCGCGGTTCTGCCACACCATCGCCGTCCGTCCGATGTGGCCGGTCGCGGCGAACCCGCGTTCGGCGTGGCGCAGGTCGTCTTCGGCGCCCCGCCAGTCGCCGAGGCGCGCCAGCACGATGCTGCGGTTGGTGCGGATCGTCGCCTCGATCAGGTCGTCGCCCCCGGCGGCCCGGAGCGTCTCGAGCGCGTCCGCGAACCCCGCGGCGGCGTCGCCGAACCGGCTGATTTCGGTGAGCACGACGGCCCGTTGCATGCGCAGCCGCGCGGACGCCTGCCCGGTCAGTTCCGGCATCGCGCGGTCGAGTTCGCGCAGGGCTTCGGCGGTGCGGCCGGTGAGCGTGAGGACGTAGCCGAGCACGCCGCGCGTCTGCGCGGCCCGCTCCCGCAGCCCGGCCCCGTCGGCCAGCCGGAGCGCGGCGCGCAACCGCGTCTCGGCGTCGGCCAGCCGGCCCACGGACACCCCGGCGAGCCCGAGCGCGTGCTCGGCCACCGCGGCGGCCTCGGCCCGCCCGTCCGCCTCGGCGAGCGCGGCTTCGGCGAGCACCCGCGCCTTGGCGGGCGCGGTGAAGGCGAGATCCGCGGCGGCGACGGCCTTGCCGAGCGCGTCGCTCATGACGGCTTGTGCCGGCCCCCGCCGGTGTGTATCAGATGGAAGGGCTCGCGGATCGAGTTGCCGACCCGTTCACCCATGATCGAGGGGGACACATGCCGCGATACCGCCATCGAGCAGGCGAGCTGCTGGTCCATGCGGACGATTGTGCCGCGATCCGAGCCGAACTGGCAGGGGTCGGTTATCACCCGGCCGGGGCACCGGGGGCCGTGCGCCGGTTCGCGGGCACCCGGCCGGTACCGGAAGTGCTGGCCGCGCTGGGAAACCGCGGAGCGAGCCCGAACCACTTGTTCGACCTGGACCGCATCATCTGGGGCGAACTGCGGCCGAAACCCACGAACCACACGCTGGACCCGGTTCTCGCGCCGGACGTTCCCCCGCTGGCCGGGGTGATCGACACCGGCGTCGTGCTGCACGAGGGCCGTCCGCACCCCTACCTCGGCAACCGGGTGGTGTTCGACCCGGAGGACACCGTCCGGGTGGTGCGCGGCGAAGACGAGAACCCGGTCGGTTCGGCCGCGCACGGGACGTTCGTCGCCGGAGTGCTGCTGAAGCAGGTGCCGCCCGAGGTCCGCGTCCGGATGAAGGGTGTGATCGACGAACAGAGCGGTGAGCTCGAAGACCTCGCGGTCGCCAACGCCATCGACGAGCTGCGGGAGGAGGGCATCACCCTGATCAACCTCTCCTTCTCCGGCGCGACCTGGGAGGACGAACCGCCGAAGGCGATCGAGGCCGCCCTGCGCAGGCTGCCCCCGGATTCGGTCGTCGTCGCGTCCGCCGGGAACCGGGCGAGCCGGGGCCGGGTCTTCCCGGCCGGGACCAAGTTCGAGGCCGTGGTGCCCGGCAGCGTCGACCGCAGCCACGTCCAGGTGATCGCGGTCGGCTCGGCCGACGCGTCCCGGGACTCCGGCCGGCCGTTCGTCGCCGACTTCAGCAACTACGGGCCGTGGGTTTCGGCCTACGCCGACGGAGTCGACGTGCTCGGCCCGTACTTCCGGTCCGGCTACCCGACGGATCCCGCCGGGTACAACGGGTTCGCGGTCTGGAGCGGCACCTCGTTCTCGGCCGCGATCGTCACGGGGCAGCTCGCGGCGATCATGGCGAAGGGCGCCTCGGCGTTCGAGGCCGCCCACGCGGTGCTCCACCCGGAGGGCGCCGGGGAGCCGGTCGTCGTCCGCGTGCAGGACCTGAACGGGGAAGCGCCCGTCCCGTACGTGGCGGGGGTGCCGGAGCCGGGCGCCTAGAGGCTCGCCCAGCCGGTGGTGACCGTCGTGCCGTCCGCGGCGGTCACCGACACCCGGGTCGCGCCGCGGGGGAGACCCGCCGCCGTGAACCAGCCCTCCGGGCCGATCGGCCGGGTGTGCGTTTCGCCGGCCACCTCGATCACCGCGTCGCCCGTCGCGCCGGTGATCAGGCCGCGCAGCGACACCCGGCCGCTTCCGTACTCCACCTGCAGTTCGACTGTCACCCGGGCCGACTCGAACGACAGCAGCCGGACGTCTTCGCCGTCCGCGCGGACCGCGCCGGCTTCCACCAGGTCCGAATCGAAGGCCAGCTCCGCCAGCTCGGCGTCGAGGTCGCGGGTGGACAGCGCCGCCCGGGCCTGGCGCAGCACGAGGTCGGGGACGGGATCGGCCTGGGTCGCGGCCGCTCGCAGGACGTCCATGAGTTCGTCGTCGGTCATGTCCGGTCCGCCGTTCCGAGCCCGGCCGCGTCCGCCCGTTCGCGCAGCTTGCCGAGGCACCGCTGCCGCGTCGGGCCGATGCTGCCGACCGGCATTTCGAGGGCGGCCGCCACTTCCGCGTACGACGGCGGTGGCGTGGCCATGAGCACGCGCAGCAGCCGTCGGCACTGCTCGGACAACGTGGCCAGCGCGCGCCAGAGCGTGGCGTCGCGCTCGGCCAGCAGCACGGCCGCGTCGACCGCCTCGCCGGGCGCGGGTTCGTTCTGCCAGACGTGGTCGTCGGCCGGGCGTTCGCGCTCGCCGCGGCGGAGCTGGCGCAGGCACTCGTGCCGGGTGGTGGTGCCCAGCCAGCCGGGCAGCCGCTCGGGATCCTTGATGCGGCCGAGGTTTTCGACCAGTTTCAGCCACACGGTCTGGACGACGTCGGCCGCGTCGGCGTCGGAAAGCCGGTGCGCGCGGGCGATCGACCAGAGCAGGCTCGAGTACCGCGCGACGAGCGCGTCCCAAGCCGCCTGATCACCGCGCGCGGCCGCTGAGAGCAGGGTCGTGGTGTCCACTTCGCCTCCCCTTGACCCGCTCAGCCTAGCCAAGAGCGGCCCTTCGGACCGGTACGCCATCGGGGGACTCCTTCGTGTCTTTCCCCCCGTTCCTCCGATCCGGTGGGAGCGCGGGAAATACCTGAACCCGCGCGCGCCGGGCGCCGTGTGCGCGGTGGGAGTGGTGGAGACGGATCGGGGTGAGCCGATCGTGCGGGTGATGGTGTGCGTGCTGCTCGTGTGGGGACTGACGGCGTGCGGGCCGCCGGTGGACGGCCGGGCGGTGCCGGTTCCGGCGGGGGCTGGTGTTCCGGGGTGTGCGTTGCTCGGGGACACGCCGGTGGTGCCGGAAGCCGGGTTGCGGTTCGCCTACGGGCTCGGTGTGGAGCGTTCGATGTAGTCGATGAGGTTCACGAGAGTGGCGGCGGTTTCGGCGTAGGCGATGGCTTCACCCACTTCGACCTGGGCGTGGGCTACTTCGTCGCGCATCTTCCGCATGCGCCGGATGCTGTCGACGGCATCCTCCGGCAAGTACGGGATCAGCTGGTTGATCTGACGTTGCGCAGTGGTGGGCTTGCGGTCGCGGGCGGCGCCAACACCTTTTCGTGCAAATTGCCCATCGCCGATTCGATCGTGATCCACGAGTTCATCACCAGTCCGGTGGGCTGTGAACCGACGACCGCCACGGAGGATATCCGGGTGAAGATCAGACCTTCTCGGAAACGCGCTGGGTGATCGGCGACGGCTGAGCCCGGCGCTGGGCGGTCACCACGGCGGCGAGCACGATCGCCGCGCCCAGGAGCTGCCACGGGGTCAGGCGCTGGCCGAGGACCAGCCAGCCGAGCAGGGTGGCGACGACCGGGCTCAGCAGGCCGAGGAACGTCACGTGCGTGGCCGTCAGCGCGCGGATTCCGCGGAACCACAAGGCGTACGCGAACGCCGCGCCGATCAGTGAGAGGTAGGCGTAGCCCGCGAGGTTCGCGCCGGACAGCGATGCCGGTGGCGGGCCTTCGACGGCCAGTGCGACCGGCACGAGGACCAGCCCGCCCGCGACGAGCTGCCAGCCGGTCGTTGCCAGCAAGGGCGCCGGGGACGTCCAGCGCTTGCTGAGGACGACGCCGGTGGCCATCACGATCGCGCCGCCGGCCGCGGCGGCTACCCCGAGTGCGTCGAGGCGGGCGTCGGACTGCAGCACCAGGAGGCTGACGCCGACGACCCCGGCGATGCCGGCGAGCACAGTCCGTGGGGTCAGGCGTTCGCCGAGCAGGCCGGTCGACAGGCCGGCGACGATCAGCGGCTGCAGTGCGCCGAGCGTGGCGGCGACCCCGCCGGGCAGCCGGTAGGCGGCGATGAACAGCAGCGCGAGGAAGGCGCCGATGTTGAGCGTGCCGAGCACGAGCGAGCGCCACCACCAGTCGCCCTTCGGCAGCCGGCGGGTGAGCGCGACGAGCAGCAGCCCGGCGGGTAGCGCCCGCACGACCGCGGCGAGCAGCGGGCGGTCGGGTGGCAGGAACTCGGTCGTGACGAGGTAGGTGGAGCCCCAGATCGCCGGGGCCAGCGCGGTCGTGAGGAGCAGTTTGTTTAGCACTAAGGTAGATTACCTCAGCGCTAAGCTAAATGGCTACTACTCACTTACCGCTAAGGCATCGGTTACGCTGGGCCGATGGCCGACCACGTGGACCGCGTCCTGGAGCAGTGGCACGCCGAGCGCCCCGACCTCGACGTCTCCCCGATGGGCGTGATCGGCCGGCTCTCCCGGCTGAACGCGCTGGTCGACGCGGAGCTGCGGCGCACGTTCGCCCGCCACGGGATCGACCGCGCGACGTTCGACGTCCTCGCGACCCTGCGCCGCAGCGGCCCGCCGTACCGGCTGACGCCGACGGAGCTGATGCGTTCGGCGATGGTGACGTCCGGCGCGATCACCCAGCGCCTCGACAAGATGGAGGCGCGCGGCCTGGTCGAGCGCACGCCGAACGAGACCGACGGCCGCGGAGTCCGCGTCGCGCTGACGGACGCGGGCGGCGAGCTGATCGACCGGGCGCTGCCGGAGCACGTGGAGACCGAGCACCGGATCCTGGACGCCCTGGGTGCCGACCAGCGGGAGGAGCTGGCCGGCACGTTGCGAACCCTGCTGGAGAGCCTGGGCGGCGCCGGGTCCTAACGGGCCGGCGCCTTGGCGACGCCCGCCGGGTCGGCCGTGTCGCGATGGATGCCTCGGCAGCGCACCCAACGCCACATCGGGGCGGGCGGAGCGGAGCGGGTCAGGAGATCTGGCGGACCGGTTCCCGGTCCAGCAGGTAGTCCAGGTCGATCCGCCCGCCCGCTGCCGCCAGGATCGCGTCGATCGCCAGGTCCACGTCCAGTTTGCGGCCGTGCTGATCCGCGTACGCGCGCATCAGGTTGCCGATGTGGCGTTCCGGGTTGCGCCACGACGGCCAGCGCAACGACGCCTGCCGCGCCAGTCTCGTGAAGTCCGTCTGGCGCTCCGTCACCTCCAGCAGCCACTCCAGGTACACGCGCATCGCGTGGAACGCCGTGTGGCCCGGGTTGGCCACCGGGCCGTGGCCCGGGACCAGGGTGCGGGGGCGGAACGTGTCCTGGAGCCAGTCGAGCGCGTCGAGCCAGCCCGGGATCGAGCCGTGGACCGCCACCGGGGTGTCGCCGATGACCACCAGGTCGCCGGTGAACAGCGTGCCCGAGCGGGGCTCGTGGACCACCAGGTCGCCCGCCGTGTGCGCGACGCCCGGGACCGCGACCACGTCCGCCGCCGCGTCGCCGAGGTCGACGTGGTGCCAGCCGGTGACCGGGTGGACCGACTCCGGCTCCGGGGGCTCGAGGCTGCCCCAGCCGGTGTAGGTGAAGACGTTGCCGTACGTCTGCGGCCCGGCCTTGACCAGGTCGAGCGCGCCCGGCGCGGCCAGCGCCGTCCCGCCGTCGCGCAGGGCGACGCCGAGACCGTTGTGGTGCTCGCCGTGCGCGTGCGTGATGGCGACCGTGAGCTCGCGCTCGCCCGCGTACTTGCGCACGTCGCGGACCAGTTCCAGGGTCGCCTGCTCCGTTCCGCAGGTGTCGATCAGCACGACGCCGTCGCGGCCCTGGATCCAGCCGCTGTTCGCGACGAACCACTCGGCCGGCGTCTTCACGTACGCCACCACGCCCGGCCGGGCGTGCCGGAGCGGGACGATGTTCGATGTGACGGCCGGCATGCCTTCCCCTCCCTCATGCAGACGATGCGTTAACGACGGTGACCCGGCCAGGTTGCGCGGTTCTCCCGAATTGTTCAGGCGGGTCCCTGCCAGCGCTGGTTCGCGGTGGCCGCGCAGGTCCGGATCTGCAAGCGGGTGCCGTCGGCCGAGGAGCTGCCGGCCGCGTCGAGGCACTTGCCCGACTGTGGGTTCAGCAGGGTTCCGTCGGTCCGCGCCTGCCACGTCTGCGCGCCGGTGGCGTTGCAGTCCCACAGCTGCACGAGGGTGCCGTCGGCCGTCCCGCTGTTCGAAACGTCGAGGCACTTGCCGAACGCGCGGAGCGTGCCGTTCTGCTTCGTCCAGCGCTGGGCCGCCGTGGAGTTGCACGTCCACAGCTGGACCGCCGTGCCGTTGCCGGTGTTCGACGCGCTGACGTCGACGCACTTGCCGCCGAGGCCGGTGATCTTCCCGGCGGGGTAGGGGCTGCCGCTCGCGATCAGGTACGCGCTGTTCGCGACGTTCCAGTGCGTCGCCAGGTACGTGCCGGCCGCCGGGTTGGTGTTGAAGTAGTCGTCGCCGAGGCAGTCGAGCTGGTTCTCCGGCGCGCCGGGGCAGACCTTCACCAGGCCGCCCGGCGGGTTCGGCAGGCCGCCGTCGTCGTAGCACATGATGTCTTCGTCGTCCCAGCAGTGACCGTAGGCGCTCGAGTGCGGCGCGCTGCCCTGGACGGCGCCGAGGGTGTGCAGGAGCTCGTGCCCGGTCGCCTGCCAGGACCAGCAGCCGGTGCCGACCGTCGCGTAGTGCGGGCCCGCGTTGTACGGGTTGCCCGAGCTGGGGCTGTCGTTGCCGCCGTTGCCGAAGGCCAGGCCGCAGCCGTCCTTGTCGTACCAGACGACGTACTTGCGGTCCGCGCGGTTGTAGCCCTGGGCCTTGATGGCGTTGGTGATCGTGTCGACGGTCGCCATGTCGCCCTGGGCGATCACGACGTTCCCGACGGCCGCCCGGCAGCTCGCGTCGGTCACGTACCGGACGTGCCGGACGCCGCCGCCGAGCCGGGACGCGGCCTCGGCGAAGGCGTCGTCGATCTGGCTCGCGAAGGTCTGGAACTGGCCGGCGAACTGGGCGTACCGGTCGGCCTGGCCGTTCCCGCGGACGTAGAGGGCTTGGACGCGCTTGCCGCTGACGCCGTCGCCGTCGCAGACGGCCGAGCGCGGCGCCGCGACCGGAGCCGACGGCGTGCGGAGGTGGCCGGGCAGCTGCTCGGTGCCGTCGGTCGCGGCGGCCGAGGGCAGCGCGGTGGCGAACAGGAGCGCGGTGCTGAGCGCGGCGAGGCGCAGGGTTCTCGCGGTCACGGGGGTTCCGCCTTTCCCGGTGCGGCAGGGGACGAGGAAGTGCGGTCTAGACCAATGGGAATGATAGGAGGAGCTCGGTGGGGTGTCACTGACAAGAACGGACAGCTCCGGGTGAACCACTCACCCGCGCCTATTTCGATCGGTCGACTGGTCGAATAATTTTCGCGTTTTCGCTCTTGACAGTCGATCACGGACGTCCATACTGGTATATACCTTTATGGGAGGGTCCGGGTAACGCACGGGGAGGCTTCGCGCTCGTGGGCCGACGGAAGGTCTGAGGGGTCCTTCCGTCGGCCGCGCGAAGGCCGGTCACCGGCAGTTGACACAGATACTGGTACGAACCAGTATGTCTCCTGCCGTCCGGGAGGAGAAACATGGCGGGGGCACACGTCCGGATCGACAACCGGCTGATCCACGGGCAGGTCACCGTCGCGTGGACCCGCCGCCTGGGCGTGCGCCGCCTGCTCGTCTGCAACGACGACGTCGCCGCCGACGACCTGCAGCAGGTGCTGCTCCCGCAAGCCGCGCGCGGCCTGCCCACCGCTGTGCTGTCGGTGGCCGCGGCGCTCACCGTGCCGCTCGACGGGGATGTCATGATCATCGCGAAGGACCCCGAAGACGCCTTCCGCCTCGTCGAAGGCGGGCTGCGGCCCGGGGTCGTCAACGTCGGCAACGTCGCGCCCCGGCCGGGCACCGCGTACACCATGGTCACCCGCTCGATCGCGGTCACCGCGGACGAGGCGGGCGGCTACCGCCGGCTCGCCGCCGGGGTTCCGCTGGTCACGCAGCTGATGCCGCAGGACAAGCCGGCCGAATTCGTCCCGCTGCTCGACCGGAAAGGGCTCTAGCCCCGCATGCTCGTCGCGTTGGCCCTGACCATCTGGGCGATCTACTGCACCTACGACGGGCTCGGCCCGTTCCTGATCTACGCGCAGCGCCCGCTGATCGCCGGCTCGGTGGCCGGGCTGATCACCGGGAACCCGCTGCTCGGCCTGATGATCGGCGCCACGCTCGAGCTCGCCGCGCTCGGCGTCTACACCTACGGCGGCGCGACCATCCCGGACTACCAGACCGGCGCGATCGTCGGCACCGCGCTGGCCGCGGGCGCCGCCGGCGGGACGTCCGCCCAGGTCGCCGTCGGGATCGGCGTCGGGCTGCCGGCCGCGATCCTGCTCTCGGCGCTCGACCCGGTCGGCAAGATGGTCACCACCGCGCTGGTGCACCGGGCCGACGGGTACGCCGCCGAAGGCAACGCCCGCGGCCTGGCGACGATCCACTGGGTCAGCCTGGTCCCGTGGGTCGCGGTGCGCGCGATCCCGACGTTCCTCGCCGCGCTCGCCGCGTCCGGCGGCCTGGTCAAGGACATCACCGCGAGCATCCCGGCCGGGTTCGTGCAGGGCATGACGCTCGCCGGGTCGCTGCTGCCGGCGGTCGGCTTCGCGCTGCTGCTCGGCATGATGGAGCTGTCGCGGTACTGGTACCTGCTGCTGATCGGCTTCGTCGGGTTCGCCTACCTGAAGCTGCCGGTGCTGGGGATCGCGCTCGTCGGCGTCGCGGTCGCGATGCTGTTCGTGACGCTCAAGCGCGACGAGCCGGCCATCGCCGTGCCCGAGCCCGCCGAAGAGGCCGAGGTGGACCCACGGCTGACCAAACAGGACCTGCGGCGGGTGTTCCGCCGCTACTTCTGGTCGAGCCAGATCTCCTGGAACTACGAGCGGATGCAGGCGCTAGGGTTCGCGTACGCGATGGAACCGGTGCTGCGCCGCCTCTACCCGGAGAAGGCCGACTACGTCGCCGGCCTGCAGCGGCACCTGCAGTTCTTCAACACCTCCGTGCTCATCGGCGGCCCGCTGATCCTCGGCTCCAGCGTCGCGCTGGAAGAAGCCGGGACGCCGAAGTCGGCGGCGAGCACCAAGGTCGCGCTGATGGGGCCGCTGGCCGGCATCGGCGACACCGTCGTCTTCGCGCTGTACAACAGCATCGTCTTCACCATGGGCGCGTCGTGGGCGCTGCAGGGCAACTGGCTCGGCCCCGCGTTCGCCGCCGTGATGGTGCTCGTGCCGTACGCGCTGGTGCGGCGCTGGCAGTTCGGGTTCGCCTACCGCGAGGGGAAGCGGCTGGCCGGGCACCTCGCCGCGGGCGCACTCGCGCGCGTCGCGCAGGGGGCGACCGTGCTCGGGTTCGTCGTGCTCGGCGGGTTCATCCCGTCGATCGTCAAGGTCGTCACCACGCTGACCTACCGGCAGACCACCACGGTCCAGGGGCAGCCGGTGACCCAGTCGGTGGCGATCCAGGACCGGCTCGACGAGCTGCTGCCGTTCCTGCTGCCGGTGCTGGTGACCGCCGGGGTGTACCTGGTGACGGCCAAAATGCGGCTGCGGCCGGTCTGGGTCATCGGCATCGTCGTCGTCGCCGGGGTCGCACTGGGGTGGCTCGGCTGGTTCGCGCCGTCGGCCCCGGCGAAGAGTTAGGGGGAATGCCATGTCCGTCCCGATCATCCTGGCCGGCCACGGGCGGCTGCCGTCCGGCGTCGGCGAGGCCGCCGAAATGATCCTCGGCCCGCAGGCGCGGCTGAAGGTCTGCGAGCTGAGCCCGCGCGACAGCCCGGAGGAGTTCGGCGCCCGGGTGCTGGCGCTGGCCGGCGCCGCCGAAGGCGCGCTCGTGCTGGCCGACCTGCACGGCGGCTCGCCGTTCAACGCCGTCCGCGCGCTCGCCGCCGGGCACCCGCGCATCCAGCTGGTGTCCGGGCTGAACCTGCCGATGCTGCTGGAGGTCCTGCTGCACACGACCGACGACGTCACCGAGCTCGCCGGGGTGGCCCGCGCCGCCGGCCGCGACGGCGTCGTCGACGTCCTGGAATCGACCTGGTGACCGCCGCACTCCTGCTCGCCGCGCAAGACGTCCGGATCACCCCGGGGCCCGGGCACCCGCTCGGCGGCTACCTGGCCCGGCACGGCGTCGCGACCGGCACGCACGACGAGCTCGAAGCGTCGCTGATCTGGCTGTCCACCGAGGACGACCCGGGCGTGGTGTGGGTGGCGCTGGACGCGCTCGCGGTCGACGCCGGCCTCACCCGCACCCTGGCCGACGCGGTCGGCGCGGCGGTCGGCATCGCGCCGGAGCGGGTGCTCGTCTGCGCGTCGCACACGCATTCCGGGCCCGAGGGCTGGACCGGCCCGCTGCACCCCGGCCTGCCGGGCGAGCGCGATCCCGGGCTGGTCGGCCGGATGGCGGAGAAGGTCACCGGCGCCGCGCTGCGGCTGCACGCCTGCCGTTCGCGGGTCCGGGCGCGCTGGCACGACGGGGCGACCGAGGCCGTCGGCGGCAACCGCTACCGGCCGGACGGGCCGCACGACACGTCGTTCGGCGTGCTCGAACTGAGCCGCGACGACGGCACGCCGGCGGCGCTGCTGTTCGACTACGCCAGCCACCCGACCGTGCTCGGCCCGGACAACCTGGCCTGGTCGGCGGACTGGCCGGGCGCGACCCGAAGAGAGCTGGCCGCGCTGATCGGCCGCCCGGTGGCGGCGTTCCTGCAGGGCGCGGCGGGGGACGCGAGCTCCCGTTTCGTCCGGCGCGGCCGCGACCACGCCGAGGTCCGCACCCTCGGCGGCCACCTGGCGACGTCGATCGCCCGCACGCTGGCGGCGGCGTCGGCGATCGGCGCGAGCGGCCCGGTCCGGCTGACCCGCTCGTCGCTGCACCTGCCCTACCGCGACGTGCCGTCCATCGAGGACAGCGTCGAACTGCGCGAGTCGGCCGAGGCCGAGTGGCAGCGCGAGCTGGCCCACCACGGCGAGGACCACCCGGCGGTCCGGATCGCCCAGACCCGCTACGAGGGCTGCGCGATGCTCGCGGCGATGGCGGCGAGCGACCGGCCGACGGGGTGCGCCGAGGTCCCGGTCAGCGTGGTGTCGCTGGGGGACATCGCGTGGCTGCACACGCCGTTCGAGCTGTTCGCGTCACTGGGGCTGCGGATCCGGCGGGGGAGCCCGTTCCGGCACACGCGGGTGATCGGCTACACGGACGGATACCTGGGGTACCTGCCGGACGCCGAAGGGCACCGGAACGGGATTTACGAGTCTTACGTGACGCTGTTCGGCCCGGACGCCGCGGACGTGCTGGTGGAGCACTGCCTGAAGGTGCTGCGAGCGCACCGGCTCAGCCCCGCTTAGGCCGGCCGGTCAGGAAGCGTGGCTGCGCCGGGCCTGGGTGAACACCGTGTAGCGGTCGGCCCGGTACAGCGACCGCCCCGCCTCGATGACACCGCCGCTCTGGTCGTGCAGCGTGCCCTCGATGATCAGGCACGGCTGGGTGGCTTCGATGCCGAGGAGGGTCGCGTCGCCGGCGTTCGGGAGGACCGCCGAGATCGCCGTGTCGTTCCACTCGGCGCGGACGTCCCAGCGCTCCTCGATCGTGCGGTGCAGTGATTCGGTTTCCCAGTCGAACAGCTCGATGCCGGGGAAGCGGTCGACCGAGAGGTTGGTGCGCTCGACGGCGAACGGCTCGTCTTCGACGAACCGGAGCCGCTCCAGCCGGAAGACCCGCGCGCCCGGTGGCACGTTCAGGCGGCCGGCGATGCGCTGGTTCGCGCTCTCCACCTCGGCGTGCAGCACCTTCGTCTTGGGGACGACGCCGCGGGCCTTCATGTCCTCGGTGAACGACGTCAGCATGTCGATGTGCGCCGCCTGGCGATCCGCGGTGAAGGTCGCGGTGCCGTGCTGGCGGTACAGGACGCCGTCGGCGACCAGGCGGTTGATCTCCTGGCGCACGGTGCCGCGGGCGACCTGGAAGTGCTCGGCGAGGAACCGCTCCGACGGCATCAGCCGGCCGGGGCCCGCCTCCGTCGCGACGGCTTCGAGGATTTCGCGGAGCTGATCGCCCTTCGGCCGCCCCGGCTGCAGCGCGTCCGGGAGGCGGAGATCGCTCGCGGGGACGTGTTTCGGACGGGGCATGCCTTCAGTATGTCGCGCCGCGGCACCCGGCACAGCATCGACCGCGACTCAGCCGGTGGCGCGCCCGGGCAGTCCGGCCAGGAATTCCGCGGCCACGGCCTCGCCGGTGACGTGCCCGACCGCGCGGTAGAGCGACCGCGACTCCCGCGCCGTGCCGTCGGCGAGCGTCGACCGGCCCGCCGCGACCTCGACCGCGGCCAGCCCCAGCAGCGCCTCCGCCTCCACCACGCGGAACCCGCCCGCGCGCGCCGCGTCGAGGGCCGCCCGCGCGTGTTCGCCCGCCTCGCTCGCGCGGCCGCCCGCGGCCAGCACCCGGGACAGCGTCGCCGCCGCTTCCGCCAGCTGGCCGCGCAGCCCGGACTCCGCCGTCAGGTCCCGGGCCTCCCGCAGGACGCGCTCCGCCGCGGACAGGTCGCCGCGGCCTTCCTCCGCGCGGCCCAGCGCGATCAACGCGGCCGCTTCGACCTGCCGGTCGCCGTCGCGGCGGACGCAGTCGAGCGCGGCCCGGGCGGTGCGGGCCGCTTCGTCGTGGTCGCCGCGGGCGATCTGCAGGGCGCTCACCGCGTTCAACGCCGTCGCTTCGCCGAAGCTCGTGCCGAGGTCGCGGAACGCCGCCAGGGCCTGGTCGAGGACCTCGCCCGCCTCGGCCAGCCGTCCGGTGGCCAGCAGCACCCAGCCCAGGTCGGCGAGGTTCGCCGCCGCCCAGAACGCCAGGTCCTCCTTGCGGGCCAGCGCGATCGCCTCGACCAGGCAGTCCTCCGCCTGCTCCAGCCGGCCGAGCTGGCGGTAGTGGCAGCTCAGCGAGTTCAGCGCGAGCGCTTCGCCGGACCGGTTGGCCAGTTCGCGGAACAGCTGGATCGCGCGGCGGCTGTGCTCGACGGCCTCCGACAGCCGGCCGGTCCACTCCAGCATCGAGCCCAGGTTCGCGACGGCCGTCGCCTCGCACTCGCGCCAGCCGCACTCCCGGCTGGCGAGCACCGCCTTCTCCGAATGCCGGATGCCGGCTTCGTGCTGGCCCTCGCGGAAGTACGCGCCGCCGATGGACAGGTGGACCAGCGCCTCGGCCGGCCGGGCGCCGTGGTCGCGGGCCGCGCGCAGGACGATCGGGGCCAGTTCGAGCCACTCCGCGCGGCGGCCGTGGTCGTGGAAGAACCGCCGCAGGGCGTCGGCCAGGTACCAGGCGCCGGGGTACGGCCCGCGCGTCGCGGCCTGCCGCAGCGCCGCCGAGAGGTTCGGGACTTCCACGTCGAGCCAGGCCACGGCGGCCGCGGCGTCGGCGAACGCGATCGGGCTCGGCGCCGCCGGGGCGTCTTCGCGGGGCAGCGAAACGATCCGGGCGCCGAGCAGCGCGACCGCGGCGTCGGCGGCCGCGCAGTAGCCGGTGAACAGCCGCTCCCACGCCCCTTCGCGCGCGGCTTCGTCCTCTTCGGCCCGGACGCACTGCTCGGCGTAGCGGCGGGCGAGGTCGTGGAAGCGGAAGCGGCGGGGCGCGTGCGCCTCCAGGAGGTTCGCCGCGGCCAGCCCGCGCAGGCGGCGCGCGGCCTCGTCGGGCGGCACGGCCAGCAGCGCCGCCGCGGCGATCGGCGTGAAGTCGGCGCCCGGAACCAGCG
Organism: Amycolatopsis sp. NPDC049159; assembly: GCF_040648295.1. Classification (NCBI taxonomy): domain Bacteria; kingdom Bacillati; phylum Actinomycetota; class Actinomycetes; order Pseudonocardiales; family Pseudonocardiaceae; genus Amycolatopsis; species Amycolatopsis sp. NPDC049159. The sequence continues at coordinate 53,323 of NZ_JBEZDL010000020.1, read as the reverse complement.
CGAGCAGCCGGAACGCCTGCCGCAGCCCGGTCGGCAGGGCCTGGTAGGACACCGAAAACGCCTTGGCGACGGCGCTTTCCTCGGCGCCGTCGAAGCCGAGCTGGGCCAGCGGGTCGCCGCGCAGCTCCTCGACCAGCTCGCCGATGCTGGCGACCCCGGTGTTCGCCGCGGCGATCCGCAGGGCCAGCGGGTGGTGCCCGCAGAGCCGGGCCAGCTCGGCCGCGGCCTCCGGCTCGGCGCTGGTCCGGTCACCGAGCAGAGCGGTCAGCAGCGCCTGCGAGTCGTCCTCGCGCAGCTGCGCCAGGCCCAGCGACCGCGCGCCGGTGCGGGCGACCAGCTCGTCGAGCCGGTGGCGGCTGGTCACCAGCACCCGGCCCGACGACGGCAGCAGCGGCAGCACCTGGGCGGCGTCACGGGCGTTGTCCAGCACCACGAGCGCCTGCCGGTCGGCCAGCAGCGAGCGGTAGAGCTTGCTCTGGTCATCGAGGCCCGGGGGCACGTCCCGCAGGTCGACGCCGAGGGTGCGCAGCAGCTGCGCGAGCGCGGCAGCGGGGGTGAGCGGCTCGTCGTCGGCGTCGAAGCCGCGCAGGTTCACGTACAGCTGGCCGTCGGGGTAGCGCGCCCGCGCGGTGTGGGCCCAGTGCACGGCCAGCGCGGTCTTGCCGACGCCCGCCGTGCCGGTGAGCACCCAGACGTCGCCGGGTTCGTCGAGCGTGGCCAGTTCGGGCGCGCGGCCGGCGAACCCGCGGACGTCCAGCGGCAGCTCGGCCGGCCGCGGCGCGACCGGGGCCGCGGCGGGCGGCGGCGCGGGCTCGCCTTCGCCCTGCAGGATCCGCATGCGCAGGTCCTGCAGGGCCTGGCCGGGCTCGATGCCCAGTTCGTCGACGAGCAGGTCGTGCGCCCGCGTGTACGTCTCGAGCGCTTCGGGGGTGCGGCCGCAGCGGTGCAGCGCGAGCATCAGCGCGGCGCGCAGCCGTTCGCGGAAGGGGTGCTCTTCGACGAGCTGCCGCAGCTCGCCGACGACTTCGGCGTGCCGCCCGGAGGCCAGTTCCTGCTCGTACAGCTCCTCCAGCACGACGAGCCGGCGCTCGGCCAGCGCCGGGCCTTCGTGCTCGGTCAGCGCTTCGCTGACGCCGCCGAGCGGGGTGCCCTCCCACAGCGCGAGCGCCGCCCGCAGGTGCGTGACGGCCTCGGGCCCGGCCGTGGCCCTGGCCCGGGCGACCTCGTCGTCGAACACGTCGAGGTCGCGCTCGCCGGGACCGACCTCGATGACGTAGCCGGGCGCGCGCCGCACGATGACGTCGCGGCCGAGGAGCTTCCGCAGCTCCGAGATGTGCACCTGCAGCCGCCCGCGGACGCTCGGTGGCGCGTTCTCGCCCCAGGTCAGGTCGATCAGGCGGTCTTCGGTGACCACGCGGTTCGGGTTGAGCAGCAGCGCGGCCAGCACGGACGTCTGTTTCTGGCCACCGGGCCGGAACGCGCCCGTGGCGCCGAGGACCGTGACCGGCCCGAGCAGGCGATAGCGCACGTGTTGCCCCCAGAAGGCGGACCGAAGCGGAACGGAAGTGCCGTCGCCGACCCTAACTGTGCCGATCGTTTCCCCTCCGACCACAGTCACGGCCGGATGGCTTTCGTCACGACGGTTGCGTACCGCACTGGGGCCGGCCTGCTTTTGGCCGGCTGGGAAACCGGACACGCCGGAAGGGAGGCCACGGGTGGACACCGATGATCCGGAACGCTTGCTGTTCGTCTGTTTCCCGGACGCCGGCGAAGCCGCCGGGCGCTACCGGGCCTGGCGCGACCCGCGGATCGCGGTGCAGGTCGTCGAGCTGCCCGGGCGGGGCGAGCGCCACGACGAGCACCCGTACCGGGACATGTGGCTGCTCGTCGAGTCGCTGTCCGCGGAGCTGGCCGGGGTGCTCGCCGGGGCGCACGTGCTGTTCGGGGCCGGGCTCGGCGCGCTGGTCGCCTACCGGCTGGCGCAGCGGCGGGTGGCCGCGGGACTGGGGGTCCCGCGGGCACTCGTCGTCGCGCACCAGGCGCCGCCGGACCGGGCCGCGCGGGCGGTGCCCGAGCAGGCGGCCCGCGCCGACGTGAGCCTGCTGGTCAGCGACGCGCACGTGCCGGCGGCGCCCCCGCTGCCGTGCCCGATCCGCGGGTTCGGCGAACCGCACGTGATGACCGGCTGGGGCGAGCACACGAGCGCCGGGTTCGTGCTGACCCCGGCGCGGGCCCAGGACAGCGCCGCGCTGCTGCGTGACGCCGTCCTGCGCTCGGCCTACCTGATCTCCGCCCTGGCCGTGCAGGGGCTCGCGCCGCCGTCGAACGCGACGGAGGCGTAGCTCGGGACGTCCTGCGGGACCTTGACGTCGTCGGGCAGGTGGACGCTGAGCTTCGTGCCCGCCGTGCCGGTGAACGTCCCGGTGTAGACGGACGTGGTGGTGCCCGCGCTGGCGTAGGAGACGTCGAGGGTGAACGTCGCCGAGTCGCCGATGTACGGGCCGCCGCCGATGGTGGCGACGCCCGGGTGGTACTCGGTCGTGCCGACCGGCTGGTACGTGACCGAGACGGTGCCGCGGAACGGGCCCGCGGTGCAGCTCGCCGCCACCACCTGGGCGCCGGTTCCGGCCGCTTCGGCGGGGGGTGCGAGGACGACCGCCCCCAGGACGGCCGTGCCGATGACGGCGTGGATTGCACCGGCTTTCATGGTGACTCCTCTTGCGTTCGGGGTGCGGCCGATGCTGCCCGACGCGACTTTCAAACCACTTCCCCGGATCGCGCCCGGCAGACGTATAAGCGCTGTTACGATTCGGCCCGTGCTTCGCTCCTTGGTCGACGTCACCCCGCTGCGCGCGTCGCCCGCGTTCCGCCGGCTCTGGCTGGGCCGGGTGTTCTCCGGCTTCGGCGCCCAGATGACGCTGGTCGCCGTGATGTTCCAGGTCTGGGAGCAGACCGGGAGCACCGTCTGGACCGGCGCGGTCGGGCTCGCGCAGGCCCTGCCCGTCATCGTGTTCGGCCTGTTCGCCGGGACGCTCGTGGACCGCGTCGACCGCCGGAAGTTCGCCATCGTCATGACGGCGGGGCAGGCCGGCTGCTCGGTGCTGCTGGCCGTGCAGGGGTTCGTGGGCGGGGTGCCGGTGCTCGGGGTGCTGGGGCTGGTGGCCGTCCAGTCCTGCTTCGTCGCCGGCGGCGGCCCGGCCGGGCGCACGTTCATCCCCCGGCTGCTGCCGCCGGAGCAACTACCCGCGGGGCTCGCGCTGAACCGGATCGCCTTCCAGGGCTCGATGCTGCTCGGCCCGGCGCTCGGCGGCCTCCTGCTCGGCTGGCTCGGCGTCGGCGGCTGCTACGTCGTCGACGCCCTCACGTTCGGCCTGGCGTTCTACGGCCTCTTCGGCCTCCCGGCGATGCGGCCCGACGGCGAGCTGTCGCGCCCGGGCCTGCGCGGCGTGCTCGACGGGCTGGCGTTCCTGGTGCGGACCCCGGTCGTGCGCGGGGCGCTGCTCACCGACCTCGCCGCGACCGTCCTGTCCATGCCGATCAGCCTGTTCCCGCTGGTCAACGAGGAGCACTTCGGCGGCAACCCGCGCACGCTCGGTTTGTTCCTGTCGGCCATCGCGGTCGGCGGCGTGGTGGCGTCGGTGTTCTCGGGGGCGTTCACCCGGCTCCCGCGGCCGGGCTGGGTGATGCTCGCGGGCTCCGCCGCGTGGGGCGTCGCGCTGACGGCGTTCGGGCTGGCGCCGGGTCCGTGGCTCGGACTGGCGTGCCTGGTGCTGGCGGGCGCGGCGGACACGGTTTCGGTGGTCTCCCGCGGCGCGCTGGTCCAGCTCAACACCCCCGACGCGCTGCTCGGCCGGGTGGCGGCGGCGGAGCAGATCGTCGGGCAGGCGGGTCCGGACGTCGGCAACCTGCGCGGCGGCCTGGTGGCCGGCGCGACGTCGGGGACGTTCGCACTGGTCAGCGGCGGCCTGCTGTGCGTGGCGGCGGTGGTGGCCGTCGGCGCCGGCACGCCGGGGCTGCGCCGGTTCGCGGTCAAGGCAGCTTCAGCGACAGCACGTCCGGGATCGTGACCACGCTGCCGTAGGTGTTCGCGCTCCCGCCGATCGCCAGGATCCGGTGCGCCGACGCCGCCGCGCACACCAGCGACGCCCGGCCGTGGGGGAGCAGCGTGCCCAGCAGCAGCCAGTAACCCGTGCCGGCGTCGAAGACCTCGGCCGTGCGGTCGCGGGCCGTCGGGTCCCCGACGGGGGCGGGACCGCCGCCGGTGACCACGATCCGGTTGCCCACCACGGCTGCGCCGGGCGCGCCGCGGCGCTTGTGCATCGGGGCCACGGCTTCCCAGCGGTCGGCTTCCGGGCAATAGCGCTCGATCGAGGCGAGCGCGTCCTGGTTCCGGCTCGGCAGGCCGCCGATCGCGTACAGGTGCGTCGCGGTGGCCACGAGCCGGAACCGCGCCCGCGGGGTCGGCATCGGCGCCACCGGCACCCAGTGCGGGCGGGGGCAGGCCGGGTCCAGCACGTGGACGGCGTCGGTGGCGTGCTCCGCCGGATCGGCGTCCCCGACCACGCCGCCCGCGACGTACAGCCGGCCGTCCAGCCCGGCGGCCGAAGCGGCGGCCAGCGGGACGGGCAGCGCGGGCGCCGGACCCCACTCGTCGCGTTCGGGGTCGTAGCGGTCGACGGCGTCCAGCGCGCTGCCGCCGGGGCCGGTTCCGCCTGCGGCGTAGACGATCCCGGCCACGACCCCGGCCGCGAAGGTCCCCCGTGCGACGGGCATCGGGCTGACGTAGTGCCACTCCCCGTCGCCGCGGGCGTGGCGGGTCTCGACCGAGCTGTAGCCGACTTCGCCGTCGGTGCCGCCGAGGACGAAGAGGTCGTCCCCGACGACCGCCACCTCGTGGCCGAACCGGGGTGAGAGCAGCGGCGGCCGGTACTTCCATTCGTTCATCGTTTCCACCCTCTTTTGCCGCCCAGAGTCTCCGCGGTGATCCGCTTCGTTACGGCGTCCGCGATTTACGCCTTCGGAGCAGTACCGGTGACGATCATCCGTCCCAGTGCGCTCGGCCGGATGGCGGACGACGATCACGCTGTGTGCGAGCTCCTCGTTGGTTTGTTTCCGCACGTGATCACCGCGGTCGCAATTCTCGGCAACGTGATTGCGGGCGCGGAAATCGTCATCTACAGTCCGCGGACCACGGCTTTACGAGCCGGATTCCCCACGCACGAGGATTCATTCCCGAGGAGTGCCATGCCCAGACGCGCCTCGACCCGCCGGTTCGCCGTGCTCGCCGTCGCCGCCGCCCTGCTGCTGAGCGGGTGCAGCCAGCTCGGCGGGACGAAGACCGGCGGCGGCGTCGAAAAACCGTCCATCCGGGTCGCGATCCTCACCACCGTCGACCTCGCCACGCTGTGGCTGGCGCAGGAAGGCGGCTACTTCAAGGCCGAAGGCCTCGAGGTGCAGACCGACATCGGCGCCAGCGGCCAGGACACGCTGACCCGCATGGTGGATGGCAAGGACGACCTCGCACTCTCGACGTACACCCTGTTCTTCCTGGCCAAGAGCAGCGGCACGGCGGACCTGAAGCTGATCTCCGACGCCACCTCGGCGAGCCCGCGCAGCAACGAAGTCGTCACGGTCCCGAACTCCCCGGTGAAGACGGTCAACGACCTGAGCGGCAAGCGGATCGCGATCAGCTCGAAGAACGCGGCTTCCGACGTCCTGACCCGCTCGGTGATGCGCGACCACGGCATCGACGCGGACAAGGTGACGTGGGTCCCGATGCCCCTGCCGGAGATGGGCGCGGCACTGGCCCAGGGCCGCGTCGACGCCGCCTACCAGCCGGAACCGTTCCTGACGCAGGCCGCCAAGACGGCCGGCGCATACCCGGTGATCGACGCGGCGAGCGGAAGTACGCAGGCGTTCCCTCTCACTGGTTACGGCGCTACGGCCAAGTGGGCCAGGGATCACCCGAAGACCTTGGCGGCGTTCCAGCGGGCGATGCTCAACGCCACGCGTGCGGCGGTGGACCGGGCGCGGGTGGAGCCGTTGGTGGTGCGGAACGCGCGGGTGGACCAGGACATCGCGAGCCTGATGGTGATGCCGGCGTTCGGGTCCACGTTGGACGCCCGGCGCATCCAGCGGGTGCCGGACCTGTTGCAGCAGCTGGGTGTGGTGCAGACGAAGATCGACGCTTCTTCGATGATCGCTCCGCAGGCCAGTACCGGCTGAGGCCGGCGAGCTTGGGAGGGCGGGTGCGCTGAGGCGTGCCCGCCCTTCGTCGTGCCGCCGCCCGCCGCGAGCTGCCGCCCGCCGCTAGCTGTCCTGCCTGCCTGCCTGCCAGTTTTCGCGCTCGCCCCCGCCCGCCCGCCTGCCTGCCAGCTGGTGCCCTGCGGACAGCCGCCTGCCAGCCACCGCCCCGGCGGCGGGCCGCCTGACCGGCCCCGGCCGCTCAGGCGGCCGGGGCGGGGCCGCGAGTCTCCGGCGCCGGGCGGCCGGTGGTGGAGAACCAGCGGGAGCGGCCACAGGTGCTGCGAGTGACTCATTCGCGGCCTCAGTGATCCCGAATGAGTCATTCGCGCCCCCCGGCGACCCGGCACCTCAGACCGAACCCGCGCGCCGCCCCGACTTCACCCGTGCTCCCGTTACTCCCCGGTACCGAATACCACTAAGCGCGCGCTTTGTGAAAATTTCCGGAGCGCCCGGTTTCGGTGATTCGCACCTTGACTTCACCGCCGCTGCCCTCCACCCTCTTCATACCGACCGCGCGGTACGGCCTGGTCCACATGGTGAGACGGGAGAGTCATCGATGACACTTCTTGGCGAGGCGGGTTCCGGCGAGGCGCTGCCCGGCGAGGACCTCCTCGTGGTCGACGGCCTCACCGTGCGCTTCGGCGGGCTCACCGCGTTGCGCGACGTCCGGCTGAGTGTCGACGCCGGGACCGTCGTCGGGGTCATCGGGCCGAACGGCGCGGGCAAGACGACGCTCTTCAACGTCGTCTGCGGGTTCGTGCGGCCGCAGGCGGGGCGCGTGCTGTGGCGCGGGCAGCCGCTGGTCCGGCACCGCCCGGAACACCTGGCGGGCCTCGGGATCGTGCGGACCCTGCAGGGGCTCGGGCTCTTCCCGGGGCTGACGGTGCTGGAGAACGTGATGGCCGGCGCGGGCCGGCACGCTCGCACCGGGGTGCTCCCCGCGCTCGTCGGGGCCGGGCGGTCCGCGCGCGACGAAGCCGGCCTCGCCGGGCGGGCGCGGGCGACCCTCGGGGAACTGGGCATCGCCGACCTCGCCGACCGGCTTCCCGGCGTTCTGCCCTACGGGGTGCGAAAACGCGTCGCACTCGCCAGGGCGCTCGTCGCCGAACCCGACCTGCTCCTGCTCGACGAACCCGCGAGCGGGCTCTCGGCCGCCGAACTCGTCGAGCTTTCCACGCTGATCCTCTCGCTGCGGCGGCACATGGCCGTCGTGCTCGTCGAACACCACATGGACCTGGTCATGCAGGTCTGCGACCGCGTCGTGGTGCTGAACTTCGGCGAAGTGATCGCGGCGGGCACCCCGGCCGAGATCCAGGCCGACCCCCGCGTGGCCGAGGCCTACCTCGGCGACCCCGCCGAGGAGGCGCCCGGTGCTTGAGATCGACGGCCTTTCCGTGGCCTACGGCGCCGTCGACGCGCTCGACGGCGTCGGCCTCACCGTCGAGCGGGGCGGGATCACCGCCGTGCTCGGGGCGAACGGCGCCGGCAAGACCACGTTGCTGCGCACGATCAGCGGACTGCAGCCCGCCCGCGCCGGCCGGATCTCCTGGAACGGCGAGGAACTCACCGGCCGGGCGCCGGACCGGATCGCCCGCGGCGGGGTCGCGCACGTGCCCGAAGGCGGCGGCGTGATCACCGAGCTGACCGTCGACGAGAACCTCCGGCTGGGTGCGCTGTGGCGGCGGGACCGCGCCGATCGCGCGGCCGCGCGCGACGAGGTCTACGAGCTCTTCCCGCCGCTGCGGGAACGTTCGGCGAAACCCGCCTCGACGCTGTCCGGCGGCGAACGGCAGATGCTCGCCATCGGCCGCGCGCTGATGAGCAGGCCCGGGCTCCTGCTGCTGGACGAGCCGTCGCTGGGGCTCGCGCCGCTGATCACCGCGCGGATCATGGGGATCCTGCGGGACCTGCGGGCCTCGACCGGGCTGACCGTCGTGCTCGTCGAGCAGAACGCGCACAGCGCGCTGTCCATCGCCGACCGCGGGTACGTCCTCGCGCTCGGCCGGGTCGTGGCCGTCGACACCGCGGCGGAACTCCTGGCCGACGACGGCCTCCGCCACGCCTACCTCGGCTTCTGAGCGTCCACAATGGAGGTGAACGGTCCGGTATGCAGGACTTCTTCGATCTGACCCTCGGCGGGATCTCGGCCGGCGCGGTGTACGCGGCGCTCGGGCTCGCACTGGTCATCATCTACCGGGCCACCCGGGTGGTGAACTTCGCGCAACCCGCCCTCGCCCTGATTTCGACGTACCTCGCGTACTCGGTGACCAAGGCGACGGGCAGCTACTGGCTCGGCTTCGCCGTCGCGATCGTCGCCGGGACCGTGCTCGGCGTCGCCACCGAACGGCTGCTGATCCGGCCGCTGCGGCACCGCTCCGAGCTGAGCTCGATCATCGTCACGCTCGGGCTTTTGCTGGTGCTGCAGGCGATCGCGGGCATGATCTGGTCCAACGAGCCGCTGGCGTTCCCCTACGCCTTCGACTTCCGCGGCCGGTTCTCCGCCAACGACCTGTTCGTCGTGCTGATCGTGCTCGCCATCGCCGCGCTCGTGCTCGTCGTGTTCAAGTACACGCCGCTGGGGTTGCGGATGCGGGCGGCCGCGTTCGCGCCGGACGTCGCCCGCACCCTCGGCGTGCGGGTCGGGCTGATGCTCACCGTCGGCTGGGGCATGGCGGCGGCGGTCGGCTCGCTGGCCGGATTGCTCGCCACGCCACCGTTCCTCTTCCCGAACGTGCTGGACGGCGTCTTCGTCTACGCGCTCACCGCGGCGGTGCTCGGCGGTCTCGACAATCCGCTGGGCACCATCGCGGGCGGGTTCGTCCTCGGCGTCGGACTGTCCTATGTGTCCGGCTACCTGGGACCGGAGATGGTGACCATCGCCGCGCTGGCGATCCTGGTGATCGTGCTTTCCGTGCGCCCGAGCGGGTTGTTCGGCCGGGCGAAGGCGAGGCGGGTATGAGCGTGCGCACCAGTCTTCCCCGGACCACCGCGCCCGCCGTGCGGAAGAAGCGCACGCTGCCGCCGCTGGTCCGCCACGTCCTCTTCGCGCTGGCGGCCTTCGCCGTCGTCGTCGTGCTGACGCTGGTGACCGACGAGTTCACCAACCTGCGGATCGCGACGATCGGCTACTACCTGATCGCGGTGGCCGGGCTGACGCTGCTGACCGGCCTCACCGGCCAGGTTTCGCTGGGGCACGGCGCGTTCATGTTCATCGGCGCGTACACGGTGGCGCTGCTGGTGAACAAGGTGCCGTCGTTCCCGCTGTGGGCCGACCTGCTGCTGGCCAGCGCGGCCGGCGGGCTCGCCGGGCTGCTGGCCGGGGCCGCCGCGGCCCGGCTGCGCGGGCCGTACCTCGCCGGCGCGACGCTCGCGCTGGCCGTCGGCCTGCCCGCGCTGACCCGCAAGTTCCCGGACTTCCTGGGCGGCAGCAACGGGTTGAGCTTCACCGTCCACAGCAGACCGTCCGGAGTGGTCGGTCTGGTGCCGGAACTGCGCTGGCAGACCTGGATCGTCTGGCTCAGCGTGCTCATCGCGCTGGTGCTGGTGGTCAACATCGTCCGCGGCCGGCTCGGGCGCGACTTCCGCGCGGTCCGCGACGACGAGGTCGCCGCGTCGCTGAGCGGGATCGCCGTCGGGCGCACCAAGATCCTCGCGTTCCTGGTCAGCGCGGTGTGCGGCGGCCTCGCCGGTGGCCTGCAGGCGTTCCTGCTCGGCACCGCCGCGCCGGGGTCGTTCACGCCCGCGTTGTCGCTGAGCCTGCTGGCGGCCGTGGTGCTGGGCGGGCTCGGGTCCCTGTGGGGCGCGCTGTGGGGCGCGGTCGCGCTCGTGTACTTCCAGGCCTGGTCCGAGGACCTCGCCGACGTGCTGCACCTGAACACCGACGTCGCCAACAACCTCCCGCTCGCGGTGTACGGCGTGATCCTCATCGTCGTCGTGCTCGCCTTCCCGCGCGGCATCCAGGGCGGTTTCCAGCGGCTCCGCACACTCCTCCGCAAGCCCGCCGAAAAGAAGGAGAACCATGAGAACCACTAGGTACGGCGCGGGTTTCCTCGCCCTCGCCTTGGCGCTGACCGCGTGCGGCGGCGCGGGGGAGAGCGACGGCGGCGGCCAGCAGGCCGCGGACTCGGCCGTCGGCGTCACCAAGGACAGCGTCGTGATCGGCACGCACCAGCCGCTGACCGGGCCGGCCGCGCCGGGGTACAGCAAGATCTCCGTCGGCGCCCGCGCGGTCTACCAGGCGATCAACGACGGCGGCGGGATCAACGGCCGGAAGATCGACTACAAGGTCGAGGACGACGGCTACAACCCGACGAAGACCGTCGAGGTGGTGAAGAAGCTCGTCCTGCAGGACAAGGTGTTCGCGATCGTCGGCGGGCTGGGCACGCCGACGCACTCCAAGGTCGTCGACTACCTCAACGCCGAGGGCGTGCCGGACCTGCTCGTGTCGTCGGGCGCGCTGGCCTGGGACAACCCGCAGAAGGCGCCGATGACCTTCGGGTACCAGGTGGACTACACGCGCGAGGGCAAGATCCAGGGCCAGTACATCAAGAACACCTTCGCGGGCAAGAAGGTCGGCTACTTCACGCAGAACGACGACGTCGGCCGCGACACGCAGGCCGGGCTGGACCAGTTCGTCAAGGAGCAGACCGTCGTCCGCCAGGGCTACGACAGCGCGAACACCGATGTCACGCCGCAGCTTTCCGCGTTGAAGGCGGCGGGCGCCGAGGTCGTCGTCTGCGCGTGCATCCCGGCGTTCACCGCGCTGTCGATCCTGGCCGCGGCGAAGATCGGCTACCGGCCGCAGTTCGTGGTCAGCAGCATCGGCGCGGACCCGGCGACGCTTTCCGGGCTGCTGCAGGACTTCGCCAAGCGCGGCGGCGCCAGCGTCTCCAGCGGGCAGCTGCTGGCCGGCCTGATCGGCACCGGCTACCTGCCGGACGTCGCCCAGACGTCGGACCCGTGGGTCGCCTACTTCAAGGGCCTCCACGACAAGTACATCCCGAAGGAGCCGTTCACGAACACCGTGCTGTTCGGCATGGTGCAGGCTTACACGTTCGGGCAGGCGCTCAAGGCCGCCGGGCCGGACCCGACGCGGCAGAAGCTCGTCGACGCGATGAGCTCCGGGTCGCTCAAGGGCCCGGGCCTGACGCCGTTCGGGTTCTCGAAGGAATCGCACGCGGGGTACACCGGCGCGTACGTCTTCAAGATCAACCCGGACACCACGACGGCGATCATCCAGCCACCCTCCGTCACCGACCGGGGTACCGGGGCCATCACGGCGTACACCGGTGAACGCGCCACCCCGGAGCAGGTGAACCTGCTGAGCAAGTGAGGAACGGGCCGGTTCGCGGCGGTGCCGCGGGCCGGCCCCCCGCTCACATAGGGTGGCGACATGACGGTCAGGGAGAAGGTCGTGCGGGCGGCGGTCCGGCTGTTCGCCGAGAAGGGCTTCGAGGCGACGACGGTCCGCGAGATCGTCGAAGCCGCCGGCGTCACCAAGGGTGGTCTCTACCACTACTTCGAGTCCAAGGACGACCTGCTCTTCGAGATCTACGTGGCGATGCTGCGGATGCAGACGCGGCGGATGGTGACGATCGCGGAGTCGGACCTGCCGCTGCCGGAGCGACTGCACGCCATCATCGTCGACGTCGTCGTGACGAGCATCGCCGACCTGGACGCGGCGACCGTGTTCTTCCAGTCGTTCCCCCTGCTGGAGAAGTCCAAGCAGGTCCAGGTGCGCGCCGAGCGGCGCACCTACCACGAGCGCGTGCGCGACCTGGTCGCCGAAGGGCAGCGGACCGGTACCTTCCGCGCCGACGTCCCGGCCGACCTGGTGATCAACTACCACTTCGGCGCCATCCACCGGCTCGGCATGTGGTACCACGCCGACGGCGAGCTGTCGGGGGAGCAGGTGGGCGAGCACTTCGCGAACCTGATGCTGGGCAGCCTTCGTCCTTAGTGGACGATCTATCGTGGGGACCATGCACATCGTGGCGGTCCTCGCGCTGGACCAGGTCGTCCCGTTCGACCTGGCGACCCCCATCGAGACCTTCTCGCGAACCCGGCTCCTCGACGGCTCGCCCGCCTACGAGGTCCGGATCTGCGCCCCGGCACCGGAGGTGGACGCGGGCGCGTTCACGCTGCGGCCGCCGTGGGACCTGACCGGGCTGGCGAACGCGGACACGATCATCGTCCCGGGCCGCTCGGCGAACCCGCCGGTCCCGGCCCCGGTGGTAGCGGCGCTGCGCGCGGCGGCCGAGCGGGGCGCGCGGATCGCGTCGATCTGCTCGGGCGCGTTCATCCTGGCGGAGACGGGCCTGCTGGACGGCCTGCGCGCGACGACCCACTGGGCGGCGGCCCCCGAGCTGGCCCGCCTGCACCCGGCGGTCGAGGTCGACCCGGACGTGCTGTACGTGGACAACGGCCGGATCCTGAGCTCGGCGGGCGCGGCGGCGGGCCTCGACCTGTGCCTCCACCTGGTCCGCCGCGACCACGGTTCGGCGGTGGCGGCCGCCGCGGCCCGGATGTCGGTGATGCCGCTGGAACGGGAGGGCGGGCAGGCCCAGTTCATCGTCCACGACACCCCGCCGGCCCCGCGCGGGTCCGAGCTGGAGCCGCTGCTGGCGTGGCTGGAGGAGAACTGCGCGGCGGAGCTGACGCTGCCGGGCATCGCGGGGCACGCGGGGATGAGCACGCGCACGCTCAACCGCCGGTTCCGCGAGCAGACGGGCACGACCCCGCTGCAGTGGCTGCTGCGCGCCCGGGTGCGGCGGGCACAGCACCTGCTGGAGGCGACGGGCGAGCCGGTGGACCGGATCGCGGGGCAAGTGGGGTTCGGGTCGCCGACGGCGTTCCGGGAGCGGTTCAAGCGGGTGGTGGGGAGGAGCCCGCAGGCGTACCGGGCGAGTTTCCGCGCGGCGGGGGCGGGCGGCTGATTTCGGGTGGCGGCGGGTTCCGGCTGCGGTCAGGCGGGTGGAGTCCGCAGGCGTTCGGGGACGGGCGTTCGGGCGGCGGCTGACTTCGGGTGGCGGCGTGCCGGCTGCGGTTCGAGCGGCCGGTGGGGTGGAGTCCGTAGGTGTTCGGGGTGAGTTTTCGGGCGGCGGTGGGTGACTTCGGGTGGTGGCGTGCCGGCTGCGGCCGGTGGGGTGGAGTCCGTAGGTGTTCGGGGTGAGTTTTCGGGCGGCGGCGGGTGACTTCGGGTGGTGGCGTGCCGGCTGCGGCCGGTGGGG
>NZ_JBEZDL010000020.1:0-39751 GCF_040648295.1 Amycolatopsis sp. NPDC049159 | reverse complement strand
GGGTGGAGTCCGTAGGTGTTCGGGGTGAGTTTTCGGGCGGCGGCGGGTGACTTCGGGTGGTGGCGTGTCGGCTGCGGCCGGTGGGGTGGAGTCCGCAGGTGTTCCGGGCGAGTTTTCGGGCGGCGGCGGGCGACCTCGGATGGTGGTGTGCCGGCCGCGGTCAGGCGGGTGGAGTCCGTAGGCCTTCTGGGACGAGCTTTCGGGCGGCGGCTGCCGCAGGTGGCGTGTGCCGGGTGCGGTTCGGGTGGGTTGCGGGCCGGAGCCCGCAGGTGTTCCGGCAGGCGGGTGAAGGCGCTCGAGGCCCAGCGTCGGTCGGGGCCGGGCCGCTCGTAGCGGGTGGCGCCCTGTTCCGGCTGCGGCTCAAGCGGGTGAAGGCGGCTCGAGTCCCCACGTCTCCCAGCGTCGCCCGTCGGGGTCCAGCCGCGCGTACAGCGTGGCCGCGTGTTCCGGCCGTGTGAGCACCGCGATCGCCTCCTGTTGCAGCAGGTGCAGCGAGCCCACCTCGGCGCGCAGCGCAGCGATGCGGCGGCGCAACCGCGGCCGGGTCCGCCACGGGCGCCAGAGCACCGCCAGCAGCAGGCCCGCGGCTGCCGTCTGGTACTCCTGCGCCGTCCTGACCAGCCGGTCCGCCTCGGCGCCGAGCACGCTGCCGGCCCGGCGGTCGATCGTCCGCGCCAGCTCGCTTTCGAAGAGGCGTTCGTGCGCGCCGCCGGCGAAGTCCGCCACCCGGCGGGGCACGCCCGCGACGAGGGCGGCGGTCAGCAGGTCCGCGAGGGCCGCGCGCAGCGCGTTCCGGGCGTCCGTGCCGTCCTCGAGGAGCGCGGCGACACCCAGCTCGGCGGCGATGGATGCCTGACGGGCGTCCCCCGGCGCCGGGGGAGCCGCGCCGATCGCCACGCCGCGGATGCCGCCGCTGAGCTCGCGGACCGCCGCCAGCTGCCGGTGGACCTCGGCGCGCAACCAGCGCCGGTCCTGGACCTTGGCGAAGTAGTTGGTCAGCGCCGCACCGACGACGCCGCCGCCGGTCGTGTAGGCCAGTTCGACGAGGCCGGGCATAGGGACGCCTAGTTCGGCGGCTGCTGGGGGTGCGGGTAGCCCGGCTGCGCCACCGGGTAGCCGGCCGGACCCGGGTACGGCTGCGCGAAGGCGGCCGGGCGGCCGCCCTTGACGACCGCGATCGCGACCAGGAGCCAGGAGAGGGCCGCGGCCACGTCGAACACGATGCCCACCACCAGGAAGATCAGCTGGATGTCGGCGATGGAGAGGTGCTCGGACCGGCTCCAGGTCGCCGCGTCCAACGCCACGAACTGCCACGCGATGCCCGCCACCGTCGTGGCGAGCATGACGGCGAAGGCGGCCACCATCAGGCCGGACACCCCCTTGGCGCGGCCCTTGACCGAGAAGACCAAGCCGAGCAGGCCCACGACCAGCAGCAGCACCCGGGGGATGATTTCGATGATCGTCAACGAAAACTGCGACATGCCTGTCCTCCACCGTTCGCCGCCGGAGGTCGGGACGTCCGGGCTGGGCCGCGTCGATCCTATTCGGTGACGGCGCTTCGCGTGGGGCGTTCGGCGAAGACGGTTTGAGGCGTTCGCTCCCGTGGTACTGACCGTAATCATCGCTGTCCCGCTTTGGAGGGTGCTCGTGCAGATCCAGGTCAACACCGACCACAACATCCACGGCGGCGAGCGGCTGGCCGGCTTCGTCACCACCGACCTGGAGAACAACCTCTCCCGGTTCGGCGGGTGGTTGACCCGGGTGGAGGTGCACCTGAGCGAAGACGGCGGCGGCAAACCGGAAGACAAGAAGTGCGTGATCGAGGCGCGGCCCGGTGGCAAGCAGCCGATCGCGGTCACGCACCACGCGGCCACTGTGGACGATGCCTACGCCGGTGCGGCGCACAAATTGGGGCGGGTACTGGATTCCCGGTACGAGCGCGCGCACGACCACAAGGGCAGCGAAAGCATCCGGCACATGCCCGCGCCGGAGGACCCGGACCAGGTCGGCGTGCTCGACGAGCAGCGGGACTGACCGCCGGGCCGGCCCGGCTCCGCCTCGGGGCGGGAGCCGGGCCGGTGCCGGTTACTCGGTCGGGCAGCTGTCCGGGGCGCGCAACGCGCTCCAGGTGTGCGTGCCGACCCGGCCGTCGCTGACCAGGCCGGGCGGGCCGCAGACGGTGTAGGTGTCCGCCTGGAACGCCTTCACGGCCGACTCCGTGGCCGGGCCGAAGTCGCCGTCGACGCCCGACGAACCCACGCTGTACCCCCAGTGCAGCAGCAGGCACTGCACTTCCCGGACGCGGTTGCCGGTGTTGCCCCGGACGGTTTCCACCTTGCCCGAGTAGTAGCCGCACGACACCGCCGGGCTGACCTCCGGCGGGTGCAGCCGCCGGTCGGGCACGCTCGCCGCCGAGGCGGTGCCCGGGTGCGCCGCCGGCGTGGCCGCCTGCGCCGCCGGTGCCGCGACGAGCGCGGAAAGGATCATGGCGCCGTGGACGACGCCCCTGGTGATTCCCCGTGTGATCCGCATTCTCCGGTCCTTTCTCCCCCTGTTCGGCAGGGGTCGTCGGTCGGGACGCCTGGAGTCTCCCCTCGCGGAGGCGGCCGGTACGGGGCGTTCGATCCTCGTCGAAAGGGGGCGCGCCTTCTGGAGCGTGCGGCGTCGCTGATGCCGGTGGCAGCTGACCGGCCTCGCCCACCGGCTGCTCGGCGTGGGTCCGGCGAAAGCGGGTGCGCGTTTTGAAGCCGGGCGCGCCGGCCGATGCCGTGGTGGACGACCGGGACCCGCGGGAGGAGCTGACCTGCTCGCCGCGCCGGTGGCGGTGGTGTCGCGGGCCGGTGCGTGCGGCGTCGCTGATGCTGGTGGCACCCGACCGGCCCCGCCCACCGGCTGCTCGGCGTGGGTCCGCCGAAAGCGTGCGCGTCACCCGGACCGGTGGAGCAGTTGCAGGCCCAGCGGGGTGATGTGGTGCGACGCCACGGTGCCGTCCCGGTGGGTGGCGATCATGCCCGCGTCGCGCAGGATCGTCGTGTGGTGGGTGACCGTCGCCGGGGCCACGCCGGTGCGGCGGATCAGCTCGCGGGAGCTGCAGCCGTCCATCGCCAGCCGCAGGATCGCCGCGCGGGTGGTGCCGACCAGTGCACCGAGGTGGTCGCCCGGGCGGTGTTCCGGGGCGAGCAGCCGGGTGGTGGGGTCCAAGGGAAAGGTCAGCGTCGGGGGCAGTGCGGGGTCGGCGAGCGTGACCGGGCGCTGCAGGGAGAAGTAGCACGGCACGAGCCGCAGCCCGCGGCCGGCGAGCAGCAGGTCGCTGTCGACCACGTAGGGCAGCCTCAGCACCGGCGGCTCCCAGACCGCACCGGGTGCGATCCCGGTCAGCACCGCCTCGACGCCGTCGTGCCCGAGCGTGTGCAGCCGGCGGGCGAGGTCGGCGTGCCGGGCGGCTTCGACCACCGCCAGCCGCGGCTGGACGGCCACCCGGTAGAACCCGCCCAGCGCCGCGCGCAGTCCGCGCAGGGCGGGCGCCCCGCCGCCGGCGATGGCGCGCAGCGGCGCCGATTCGCCGCCCAGCAAAGCCATTTCCGCCCGCAGCCGCGGCTTCGGCACGGACACCACCGCGTCGAGCGCGTCGTCGAGATCGTCGAATTCCCCCGCCGGGGTCAGGAAATCCGGGAAGTACTCCGCGTGCGGGGCGATGGGCAGCAGCGTGTGCAGGAGCCGCTGCAGCCGGGGTTCGGCGAACGCTTCCTGGCGGACCCGCCGCCGCCAGCCGTCGAAGTACAGGCCGCCTTCCCGGTGCTGCAACAGCTGCACCGCGTTCACGATCTCCCACATGTGGTCGATCCGCGACGCGAGCCGGGTGCGGCCCAGATCGACCTCGGTGAAATGAATGCGCAAGTACGGCATCGTGGTTCCCCCCTGGGTCTACGACTCCATGGGTGACATCGGATTCGCGCGCCATTTCGCTACCCGTGGCAGAAACGGCGGAGATTCGTCGGGCAAATTGGCGGATGCTCTTGTTTTCCGCTGCTTCGGACGCGATTCCGGCCCCCTGGCGCCGGTCGGGTAACCTCGGTGCCGTGTCGAGCCCCGAAGCGTCCAAGGCCGGGCTGCCGGTCTTCCCGGCGGCCCGATAACTTCCCGTTCCCGGGTCACCGGGTGACCACGAAATCGTCCTGTCGATCTCGTGTTCCCTGGAGCTTCCGTGCCTCTGTACCTCCTCGCCGTGGCCGTGTTCGCCATGGCGACGTCCGAATTCATGCTCGCCGGGCTCGTCCCCGGCATCGCCGCCGCCTTCGGCGTCTCGCTCGCGCAAGCCGGGCTGCTGACGTCCGCCTTCGCCGCCGGCATGGTCGCCGGAGCGCCGGTGGTGGCCGCGCTCTCGCGGTCGTGGCGGCGGCGCACCGCGCTGGTGTGCTTCCTCGCCGTCTTCGTCGCGATGCACGTCGTCGGCGGCCTCACGACGTCGTTCGGCGTCCTCGTCGCGACGCGGGTGGTGGCGGCCGTCGCCAACGCGGGGTTCCTCGCCGTCGCGTTGACCGTCGCCGCGGCCCTGGAACGGCCCGGCCGGGCGCTCGCCGTCCTGCTGGGCGGCACGACGGTGGCGTGCGTCGTCGGCATCCCCGGCGGGGCGCTGCTCGGGTGGCGGCCGGCGTTCTGGGCCGTCACGCTGCTGTGCCTGCCCGCGTTCGCGGCGCTCTGGTGGATCCCCGACACGGCGGCGGGCCCCAAGCCGGCCGGCCTGCGGGCCGAGCTGGCCGAGCTGCGGCCGCTGTCGGGGGTGCTGCTGACCGGCGCGCTCGTCAACGCGGCCACGTTCGGCGTCTTCACCTACCTGGCACCGGCGGCCGCCGGTGTCGCCCCGGTGCCGGTGGTGCTGGGCGCCTTCGGGGTGGGGTGCTTCGCCGGGATCACCGCGGCCGGCCGGCTCGCCGACCGGTGGCCCGGGCGGGTCGTCACCGTCGGCGGTCCGCTCCTGCTGGCCGGGTGGGTCGCGCTGGCCTTGACCGCGCAGATCCCGGCGGCACTCGTGACGCTCGCCTTCACGCAAGGCGCGCTGTCCTTCGCGGTGGGCGGCACGGTGATCGCCCGGATCCTGCGGCTGGCCGAGGGCGCCCCGACGATGAAGGGGTCCTACGCGACCGCGGCGTTCAACGCCGGGGCCACGGCGGGTCCCGTGCTCGCCGGGGCCGCGGCGAGCCCGTTCTGGCCGGCCGCGGCGCTGGTCGCCGCGGCGCTGGTGGTTCACGCCTTGCGGCGTCGGACGTAGTGGGTGAAAGCCGGTGATGGCGATGCCGCGGCGACCATGTGGTCGGTGAGGGGGTGACGGTGGGTCCGGTGCTCGCCTTGGTCGCCGCGGCGTTGGTGGTTCATGCCTTGCGGCGCCGGATGTAGTGGGTGAGGCCGGTGATGGCGATGCCGCGGCGACCATGCGGTCGGTGAGGGGGCGACGCCGGGTCCGGTGCTCGCCGCGGCGTTGGTGGTTCACCCCCGCCGGCGCCGGACGTAGTAGGTGATCAAGCCCGCGATCGCGACGATCGCGATGCCGCCCGCCACCATCCGGATGGTGAAGTCGAGGCCGATCAGCGGGCCCGCGGCGTTCGCGGCTCCGCTGACGAGCAGGACCAGCCAGAGGAGGATGGGGGCGGCGGTGGTGGTGGGGCGGGTTTCGGTCATGCCGGAAACGTTAGGGATCCGGCGGGCCGGGATCGATGCCGTCAGCACCCGGATGCGGGGTGGTGCCTGCGCTACCCCGCATCCCGCTGCAGGTAGGCCAGCACGGCCAGCACCCGCCGGTGCCCGCCTTCGTCGGAAGGCAAGCCGAGCTTCGCGAAGATGTTGCGGATGTGCTTGAGGACCGCGCCGTCGCTGACGACCAGCAGTTCCGCGATCGTGCCGTTGTTGTAGCCCTCGGCCATCAGCGCCAGCACCTCGCGCTCCCGGGCGGTCAACGCGGCCAGGGGGTCCGCGGCCCGGCGGCGGGCCATCAGCTGGCCGATCACCTCGGGGTCCATCGCCGTGCCGCCCTTGGCGACCCGCCGGAGCGCGTCGATGAACCGCTCGACCTTGCCGACGCGCTCCTTGAGCAGGTAGCCGACCCCGCCGACGCCGTCGGCGAGCAGCTCCACCGCGTAGCTCGTCTCCACGTGCGCGGACAGCACCAGCACCGGCAGTCCCGGGTGGATCTCCCGGGCGCGCACGGCGGCGCGCAGTCCTTCGTCGCGGTGGGTCGGGGGCATCCGCACGTCCATCACGACGGCGTCGGGCCGGTCGCCTTCGACGAACGCGAGGAAGTCCTCGGCGTTGTCCACCGCGGCGACCACCTCGATGCCCGACGTCTTCAGCAGCAGCGCGAGTCCTTCGCGCAGCAGCGCGTCGTCCTCGGCGATCACGACCCGCATGGCAGCTCCACTCGCAGCACGGTCGGCCCACCGGGTGGGCTGGTCAGGCTCAGCGTTCCGTCGAAGGCCTCGGCGCGGCGGCGGATCCCGGCGAGGCCGCTCCCGGCGGACTCGTCCGCGCCGCCGCGGCCGTCGTCGCGGATTTCCAGGCGCAGCAACCCCGGTGGGCCGCTCAGCGTGATGTCCACCCGGGACGCGTCGGCGTGCTTGGTCACGTTGGCCAGCGCCTCGGCGACGACGAAGTACGCGGCGGCCTCGACCGCGGCCGGGCGGCCGGTGTCGTCGGAAACGGTGACCGTGACCGGGACCGGGCTGCGCTCGCCCAGCGCGCGGACCGCGCCGGCCAGGCCGCGCTCGCTCAGCAGCGGCGGGTGGATGCTGCGGACCACCGTGCGCAGCTCGGCCAGCGCGTCGGTCGCCGTGTCCTGGGCCTTCACCAGCAGCTCGCGCGCGGTGGCCGGGTCGCGGTCGTAGAGCTGGCCGGCGACGCCCAGCTGCAGCACGACCGCCGCGATCCGGGCCTGCGTGCCGTCGTGCAGGTCGCGCTCGATCCGGCGCAGCTCGGCGCCGTGCGCCTCCAGCGCCGCCGCCCGCGTCGCGGTCAGTTCGGCGACCCGGTCGGCGAGGACCACGCCGGGACCGGGGGCGAGCAACGACCGCGCGGTCCGGGCCTGCCGGCGCGCGGCGCGGGGGAGCAGCAGCGTCAACGCGGCGAAGGCGGCGCCGACGAGCAGCGTCAGCCCGGCGCGCGGCCACGAGTTCACCACCAGCCCGACGGACCCCTCGATCCCACCGGGCACCGCGGGCCACACGAAGGCCGTCACGAGCTGCTGGACCACGCCGAGCGGGAGCCCGATCGCCAGCGAGCCGAGGAATACCCCGGTCGCGGCGTGGACGGCCAGCCACGCGACGTCGCGGCGGGTGGCCGGGTCCTTCAGCGGGGAACCGTCCCGGTACGGCTCGGGGATCGGCGTGCCGAGCGCCCGCGCGGCCCGGCGGCGCTCGACGCCCACCGGCCACCGCGACAGCCGGATCGCCGGGGCCAGCGAAGGGATCCCGACGCCGAAGGGGCACAGCAGGAGCACGGCGACGAGCCCCATGAGGGCGAAGATCGACAGCAGCGAAGTGCCGGCGCCGACCACCAGGTAACGGACCGCCGACCAGCACTCGCGCAGGCGGGTCGTCACGCCGCCAGTGTCCCACCCCACCGCCGTGGTGGTGCTGGCGCTACCCCGGATCCACCCGTCCACGGGATCGAGCTCCCGGCCCCGCCCGCCTAGTTTTCGGTGCAAGGCAAGCAAAGGGGATTTCGATGACGACAGCGTATGCCGTGGAACTGGCCGGCGTGCGGAAGGTGTACGGCTCCGGTGACGGCGCCGTCACCGCGCTCGACGGCGTGTCGGCGGGGGTGGCGCGCGGCACGTTCACCGCGGTGATGGGGCCGTCCGGCTCCGGCAAGAGCACCTTCCTGCACTGCGCGGCCGGCCTGGACCGGCCGACGTCCGGGCGGGTGCTGCTGGGCGGCACCGAGATCGGCAAGATGAAGGAAGCCGAGCTGACGCGGCTGCGGCGCACCCGGATCGGGTTCGTCTTCCAGGCCTACAACCTGCTGCCGGCGCTGAACGTGCTGCAGAACATCACGCTCCCGCTGCGGCTCGCCGGCGAGAAGGCGGACCCGCGGTGGCTGCGCGAGGTCGTCGAGGGCGTGGGGATCGCGAAGCGGCTCGAGCACCGGCCGGCCGAGCTGTCCGGCGGGCAGCAGCAGCGCGTGGCGATCGCGCGGGCGCTGGTCACCCGGCCCGAGGTGGTGCTGGCCGACGAACCGACCGGTGCGCTGGACACCCGCACCGGGCGGCAGGTGCTGGACCTGCTCCGCGACGTCGTCGAGGGCATGGGGCAGACCGTCCTGATGGTCACCCACGACCCGGTCGCGGCTTCGGCCGCGCACGGCGTCCTGTTCCTGGCCGACGGCAAGCTGGCCGGTCACCTCCCGCACCCGACCCCCGAGCGGGTCGCGGAGCGGATGACGCACCTCGGGGAGTGGTGAGCGTGCTGTCCCTCGCCTGGCAGACGATCCGGAGCCGGCTCGGCGGGTTCGCCGGCGCCTTCATCGCGATCCTGTGCGGGACCGCCCTCGTGGCGGCCTGCGGGGTCCTCATGGAATCCGGCCTGCGCGCCGGGGTCCCCACCCAGCGCTACGCCGCCGCGGCCGTCGTCGTCGGCGGCGCCCAGACCGTCCGGCCGCCCGGGGCCGACGCCCTCTCGTTCGAGCAGGTCGGCGAGCAGCCCGCGGTCCCGGCCGAGCTGGCCGGGCGGATCGCCGGGCTCCCCGGCGTGCGCACGGCGGTGGCGGAGCAGAGCTTCCCGGCGCGGGTCGTGACCGGCGACGGCCGCGTCCTCGGCGGCGCCGAGTCGCTGGGCCACAACTGGGACGCGGCCGTGCTGGCGCCCTTCACCCTGCGCGGCGGCCAGGCCCCCGCGGCGCCCGGCGAAGTCGTGCTCGACGCCGCGCTGGCGCGGGACGCCGGGGTCGGTGTCGGCGGCCAGGTCCGGATCGCGACGCGCTCGACGCCGTCGGTGTTCCGGGTGAGCGGGATCGTCGACGCGATGGCCCGGCAGCCGGCGGTGTTCTTCACCCCGGAAAAGGCCGTGGAGCTGGCCGGACGGCCCGGGCAGGCGCACGCGATCGGCGTGCTGGCCGACCCCGGCGTCGCCCCGGAGGCCCTCGCCGAGCGGGTGCGCGCGGTCGCGCCCGGCACCGAGGTGACCACCGGCGTCGAGCGCAGCAGCGTCGAATTCCTCGACGTCAGCCAGACGCGGACGCTGCTGCTGGCGATCGCGGGCTCGTTCGGCGGCTTCGCGCTGCTCGTCGCGGTGTTCGTCGTCGCGAGCACGCTGGCCCTGACCATCAACCAGCGGCGGCGCGAGTTCGCGCTGCTGCGCGCGGTCGCGGCGACCCCGCGGCAGATCCGCAAGCTCATCGGCACCGAAACGACGGTGGTCGCGCTCGCCGCCGGCGTCCTCGGCAGCGTGCTGGGGCTCGCGGTCGCGTCCGGGCTGCGGGACGCCTTCGCCGCGATCGGCGTGGTCCCGGCCGACTTCGGCCTGGCCATCAGCCCGATCCCGCTCGTCGCCGCGCTCCTGCTCGGCCTGGGCGCGGCCCGGCTGGCCGCCTGGGCGGCGTCGCGGCGGCCGTCGACCATCAACCCGGTGGAGGCGCTGACCGAGGCCGCGGTGGAACGGCGGGAGCTCGGCCGCGCCCGGCTGATCACCGGCTGGAGCCTGGTGCTCGCCGGCTTCGGCGGCGCGCTGGTCCCGCTGTTCCTGCGCGGTGACGTGGCGACCGCCACCTCGACGATGTCGACGCTCGTCGTCGTGATCGGGCTGGCCGTGGTCGGCCCGCAGGTGACCGGCCTGGTGGTGCGGTTCCTCGCGCCGGTGCTGGCGCGGGTCTGGCGGATCAGCGGGTACCTGGCGGGCGCGAACGCGCACGCCAACGCCCGGCGCGTGGCCGCGGCCGTGACCCCGCTGATGCTGGCGGTGGCGTTCGCGCTGGCCACGTTCTACAGCCAGACGTCGAGCACCGAAGCCGCGCGGCAGGAGGCGGAGCGGTCGACGACCGCGGATTACGTGCTGGCCGGCCCGGGCGGGGTCTCGCCCGAGGTCGCGGCGGCGGTCCGGCGGGTGCCGGGCGTGGCCGTGGCGACGCCGGTGGTCCGGACGTCCGTGCTCACCGCGTCCACCGTGGGCGACAGCGTCGAGGTGCAGCGGAAGCCGGCGCAGGGTCTCGCGGCCGACCAGGCCGGGGGCGCGCTCGAACTCGGCGTCGACGCCGGGCGGCTCACCGACCTGACCGGCGACGCGGTGGCGCTGAGCCGCTCGGAAGCGGACTGGCTGGACAAGAAGCCCGGCGACGAGGTCGAGTTCTACTTCGGCGACGGCGTGCCGGCGAAGCTGCGGGTGGTGGCGACATACACGCACGACCTGGCGTTCGGCGACTTCGTGCTGCCGGTCGAGCTGGCGCGGCAGCACACCGGCGGCCGCCTCGACGACTCGGTGCTGGTCCGGCGCGAACCGGGGGCGGACGCGGAGGCGGTGGCCTCGGCCCTGCGCGCGCTGCCGTACCCGGGTCTGGTGGTGGCCCCGGCGGCGTCGGCGTCCGCGCCGGAGGGCGGCGACCGGCAGGCGCAGTTCTACCTGAACCTGGTCGCGGTCGGCGTCATCGTGGGGTACCTGGCGATTTCGGTGGCCAACACGCTGGTGCTGACGACGGCGCAACGCGGCCGTGAATTCGCGCTGCTGCGGCTGGTGGGCACGACGCGCCGCCAGGTGACCCGCATGATGCGGCTCGAAGCGGTGGCCACGGTCGGGATCGCGGTGGTGCTCGGGACGCTCGTCGCGGTGGTGCCGCTCGCGCTGCTCAACGCCGGGCTGCGGGGAACCCCGCTGCCGGCCGGCCCGCTGTCCGTCTACTTCGGAATCACCGGCGGCGCGGTGCTGCTGGGGATGGTGGCGATCGGGGTCGCGACGAGGGTCGCGTTGCGCGCCAGGCCGATCGACGCGATCGGGCTGCGCGAATAAGGGGAGTGCGGGGCGGGCCGGGTGGCCCGCCCCGCACCGGTTCAGCAGGCCGCGCCGGTGTCCTCGCCGGTGTAGGACGACACGAGGTACTGCGTCGTCTGCCCGATCAGGGCCGCGGTGCCGGCGGCGACGCACTTTTCGCCGACCAGCGTCTTGAACGCACCGCCGTAGGTCAGGGAATAGACCTTGATCTTCGTGGCGGCGGAACCGCAGTTGCCCCAGTGGTAGTCGCGCGCGCTGGGCCCGGCCGCCCCCTGCGTCGCGTAGTTGCCGCAGGTGACCGACTCCGACGCGGACGCCGGGCCGGCCACCAGGGGCAGGGCCGCGAAGGCCAGTCCGAGTGCCGCCGTCGCCGCAATGCGTTTCATCGTGGAACCCCCCGTTGGGTAGGAAACAGTGCGGTGCCGACGCTAGCGCTTTCCGGGCGCGGCAATTCCCCCTGAATTCATAGGGGTTGACGGAAAGACCGGGCCGCGGGAGCATCGAAACTTTCCGAAAGTTATTGCCCCACCGCCGGTGCAGCTCGCATGCTTTCGCCATCCCCAGTCCTCGACGAGGAGGAAGCATGCTCACCAAGAAACGCGGCCGCGGCAGGGTGTTCGCCGGTGGCGCCGTTCTCGCGCTGATCGCCGCATTCCTGCCCGGCACCGCCAGGGCCGACACCGTCATCACCACCAGCCAGACCGGGAACAACAACGGGTACTACTACTCGTTCTGGACCGACGGCGGCGGCTCGGTCAGCATGACGCTCGGCTCGGGCGGCAACTACCGGATGAACTGGAGCAACGTCGGGAACTTCGTCGGCGGCAAGGGCTGGAGCAACGGCAGCCGCCGCACGGTGAACTACTCCGGCAGCTTCAACCCCTCCGGCAACGGCTACCTGGCGCTCTACGGCTGGACGTCCAACCCGCTGGTCGAGTACTACATCGTCGACAACTGGGGCACCTACCGGCCCACCGGGACGTACAAGGGCACGGTGACCAGCGACGGCGGTACCTACGACATCTACCAGACGACCCGCTACAACGCGCCGTCCGTCGAAGGGACCAAGACGTTCAACCAGTACTGGAGCGTCCGGCAGCAGAAGAAGACCGGCGGCACCATCACCACCGGCAACCACTTCGACGCATGGGCCCGTTACGGCATGCGGATGGGCAGCTTCAACTACTACATGATCCTCGCCACCGAGGGTTACCAGAGCAGCGGCAACTCGAACCTGACGGTGGGCTGATGATGCGTGCCACGAGGATTGTGCTGACCGCCGCGGTGCTGGCGGCGGCGAGCGTGTGCGCGGGTGCGCCGGCCCAGGCGGCGGCGTGCGGCGGGTACGTCGGCCTGACGTTCGACGACGGGCCGTCGTCGGGCAAGACCCCGGCGCTGCTGAACGCGTTGCGGCAGAACGGGTTGCGGGCCACGATGTTCAACGAGGGCCAGTACGCGGCCGCGTACCCGGCCCAGGTCCGCGCGCAGGTGAGCGCGGGGATGTGGGTGGGCAACCACAGCTACACGCACCCGCACCTGACCCAGCAGAGCCAGGCCCAGGTCGACTCGGAGATTTCCCGCACGCAGCAGGCGATCGCGGCCGCGGGCGGCGGCACGCCCCGGCTGTTCCGCCCGCCGTACGGGGAAACGAACGGGACGGTCCAGGCGGTGGAAGCGAAGTACGGCCTCCGCCAGATCATCTGGGACGTCGATTCCCAGGACTGGAACGGCGCGAGCGTCGACGCGATCGTCGCGGCCAACGGCCGCCTGCAGAACGGCCAGATCATCCTGATGCACGAATGGCCGGCCAACACCCTGACGGCGATCCCGCGCATCGCGCAGAACCTGGCGAGCCGGGGCCTGTGCGCGGGGATGATCTCACCGTCGACGGGCCGGGCGGTGGCGCCGGGCTGACCGGGCTCAGTCGACGTACCACTCGACGCGCGCCGAGGCCGGCCCCAGTGGGCGGACCTCGGCGCACGTCCGGTGGGTCACCAGGAGCCCGACCGTCCGGCAGAAGCGGGGCACCCGCGTGGTGTCGCTCTCCGGCGCCGGCGTGAAGTTCTTGGCCGTCAGGTACCCGGCCACCACTTCCGGAGCCCGGTCGCCGGTGGCCGTCAGGACCCGCCAGCAGCCGCCCGAACCGCAGCCGATGTCCTGCGCGATCCGCAGCCCCGGTGGACCGGGCGACACGCCTTCGGCGCCGGGGGCGGCCTGCCGGCCGGTGACCAGGACCCCGCAGGTGAGGGCGAACCCGGTGAGCACCATGGCGGTGAGCCGCCCGGCGTTCCGCCGTTCGAGGGCCGCCCACGCGACCGCGGCCACGAGCGGGTACAGCCAGTACACCTCGATCGCCGCCGGGACCCACCGGCCGGTCGCGTCCAGTTCGCGGGGGAGCACGAACCACGCCAGCAGGACCACCAAGACCACGCCGGTCCACGGTGAGCGGGGCGAGTACGCCCAAACGAGGATCGGGAGCAGACCGAAGACCGCCGCGAAGGGGTCGTTCCGCGCGAAGGGGACCACGGCGATCGCCGCCGCCACGAGCGCCACGCGCCACCCATGGGTTCGCACGTGTTCACGAGTCAGCACCCCGCCATTGTCATCCACAGTGGACCCCACCCGGCCGGTGGTAGCGTTTCCGGGGCAACCGGGAGGGGACCATGGGCGAGCCGCGGCCGATCGGGGTGATCGTGGCCGATGACCAGCAGGCCGTGCGCGAAGGGCTGGCCGCGCTGCTGGACCTGCTCGACGACGTCGAGGTGACCGGGACCGCGGCGGACGGCGCGCAGGCGCTCGAACTCGTCTCGCGGCTCGAACCCGACGTCGTGCTGATGGACCTCAACATGCCCGTGCTGAGCGGGGTCGAAGCGACCCGGCGGATCACCCGGGACCACCCGGGCGTCGCCGTGGTGGTGCTGACGACGTACGCCGACGACGCGTCGATCGCCGGCGCGGTGGCCGCCGGGGCGCGCGGGTACCTGACCAAGGACGCGGGCCGCGCCGAAATCGGGGCCGCGCTGCGGGCCGTGGCCGCGGGGCAGCTGACTTTCGGTGCCGAGGTCTCGCACCGGGTCGCCGGCGCGCTGCTCGGCCCGGGCGCGCGGAAAGCCGCCCCGCGCCGGGAAAGCCCGCCGGACGGGCTCACCGCCCGCGAGGCCGAAGTGCTCGGCCTGATCACCGCCGGGCTGAGCAACGGCGAGATCGCGGCCGCGCTGTTCGTCGCCGAGACGACCGTGAAAACGCACATCAACAACGCGTTCGCCAAGATCGGCGCCCGCAACCGGATCGAGGCCATGCGCTACGCCGTGCGGCACGGCCTCGACCACGACTGAAGGTCACGATTTACCGCGCTCGTTCAGGACTGCGCCGTCGGTTACCGATCCGGCCACAGCCACGGCCGGATCGGCCCGCGACAACGGTTGCGTGACGTTGCGGCGGCGGCCTACTTTTGGCCGGATCGGTAACGAAGCGCTTTGCCGCCGGCCTCCTTCGCCCGGTCGTACCGGCCCGCTTTCTTGAGCGCGAACACGACCACGCCGAGCAGCAGGATCAACAACAGGATCCCGCCGCCGATGATGGCGAAACGGAGCAGCATGAAACCGAGTACTTCACCCATCGCGGATTCCCCTTCCCCCGGTGCCGCTCGCTGCGGCACCCGGCGAGGAGGAAGCTAACGCCGGTCACGGGTGGAAGAGGACCTCCGCGGGGTGGAGATCCGGGTGGAGACGCCGCACGCAGGTCACTCGGCGACTCTGGTGCGCCCGCACCAGGCGAACACCGGTACCGGGTCGCCCGCGGTGCCCGTCGTGAACTCGCCTTCGTGGGAGAAGTGCTCGTAGCCGGCGCCGAAGCTGACCTTCGCGACTTCGCCGATGCTGCCGACCGTCCATTCACGGTGCCGCTCGATCAGCTCGGCGGGACCACCGGAAAGCGTCACTTTGATGTTCGTCATGATTGATTCTCCGTGGGCTCGTCTACGCGGAGGAAAGCAGGAAATGTGGCCTGCGTCTCTTCGACGATGCCTGACGGTCGTTCGCCGTGTCAAGATGTCCGGCTCCTATCCGGGAAATGACCAGAACAGGGGTTGACCCGGCATTTGTAAGGGTTTCTCCGAACGGGGGATAGGGGTTGCTTCAGCCCAGGACGGCCGGGTCCGCGCCCCAGCCGGGGTCGCCGGTGGCGGCGAACCGCACCCACGCGCCGTTGACTTCGCGGGCCAGCTCCGCCGGGGCGCCGGGCCCGGTGAACGACGTCGAGGCGGCCAGGGAATCGAACACGAACGGCAGTTCCATGCCGTGGCACGCGCCGAGCTCCGGCGCCTGCCACGCGAAGTCGTACCGGAACGACCGGCCCTGGTGAGCGGCCACGAGCTCCGCGACGCCGTCGCGGAAGACCAGGTCGGTCATGGCCTCGACGAACACCTCGCCCGCCGTCCGGCCCGCCCCGAGGCCGTAGCGCCCGAGCACGCCCGCCGCGTCCGGGTGCGACGCCGACAGCATGGCCACCGCCTGCTCCTCGGTGAGCACGTCGAGCAGGCCGCTCGGGCCGAAGTACAGGCGCATCTCCTCGCGGCAGGCACCCGCGACCAGGTCGACCCCGGCGCCCGCGCCGTCCCGGATCGCCGCGCCGGGGTGAGCGGGCAGGACGTCGTCGCCGACCAGGGGCAGGAACGGGCTGAGGCCGAACCCGTGGTCCCGGCCGTCCGCGTCGCGCAGGTCGGGCGTGCCGCCGGGCTTCAGGAGCGCGTCCTGCGCTCCGAGCAGCCGCTCGGTCGGCAGCTCCCGGAACGCCGCGGCGGTCGGTTGGACGCCCAGCCCGGCCGAGACGGTCTTCGTGAGCCGGTCGAGCTCCGCGCGCCCGCGCACCAGGTTCATGTGTCCGCTTTGGACGATCGCGCGGCGGAAAAGTCCTTCGGAGAGCGGGGAACCGAGCAGGCAGGCGACGCTGATTGCGCCCGCGGACTCGCCGAAGAGCGTGACGTTGCCGGGATCGCCGCCGAACGCGGCGATGGTGTCCCGGACCCACCGCAGCGCGGCCAGCTGGTCGCGCAGGCCGAGGTTGGTCGCGCCGTCGAGCGGGAGGAAGCCGTCGATGCCGAGCCGGTACTGCACGGTGACCAGCACCGCGCCGGCGCCCGTGAACGCCGTCCCGTCGTACACGGGTGCCGAGCCGGTGCCGCCGATGAACGCGCCACCGTGCAGGAACACCAGCACCGGCAGGTTCCCGGCGCCCGGGTCCGGCGTCCAGACGTCGGCGGTCAGGTACTCCGGGCCCGGCCGCCAGCCGTCGCCGACGACGGCCGACAGGTCGAGGCCCGGGATCTCGCGGTGCCGCTGCGGGGCGGTGGGCCCGGCGGCGCGGGCGTCCCGCACGTCGTCCCAGGCCGGGGCCGGGGCGGGCGGGGCGAACCGCAGCGCGCCCTCGGGCGCGGCGGCGTACGGGATGCCGCGGAAGCGGAAACCGGTGGCGGTGGCTTCGCCGCGGACCTGACCGGCGGGCGTGCGGACGATCATGCGGGTGTCCCTTCGGGGAAGACCTTGCCGGGGTTGAGGATCCCGTGCGGGTCGAGGGCGTTCTTGATCGCGCGGTGCAGGTCCAGCACCTCCGGGCCGAGCTCGCGGGCCAGCCCGGGCCGCTTGAGCAGGCCGACGCCGTGCTCGCCGGTGACCGTGCCGCCGAGGTCGAGCGCGTCGGCGATGATGTCTTCGAACGCCGCCTGCGCGTTGGCGCGCGCGGTGTCGTCGCCGGCCGGGGTGACGAGCAGCGGGTGCAGGTTGCCGTCGCCGATGTGCGCCACGTTCGCGATGTGCACGCCGTGCCGCCGCCCCGCCGCGTCGATCCGGGCGAGCATTTCGGGCACGGCCTGGGTGGGGACGCAGACGTCCTCGGTGAGCAGCGGCCCGAGCCGTTCCAGCGCGGGGTAGGCCAGCCGGCGCGCGGCGAACAGCGCGTCCGCCTCGGCCTGGTCGGTCGACTGCGCGGCCCACGTCGCGCCGGCCTGCTCGAAGCACGCCAGGATCTCCGCGGCTTCGTGCTCGCCGAGCGCACCCGGTGCGTCGGTGCGGGCGAGGAGCACGACTTCGGCGTCGGCGCTCAAGCCCATGTTCTTCCACGCGTCCACCGCGGCCAGGCAGTGCCGGTCGACGAGCTCCAGCGCCGAAGGCAGCACACCGGCCGCGGCGATCGCGGCGGCCGCGCGCCCGGCGTCCACAGTGGACCCGAAGTAGCCGGCGACCGTGCGCTCGGCGGCGCGGGCGGGCCGCAGCCGGACGGTGACCTCGGTGACCACGCCCAGCGTGCCCTCGGAGCCGACCAGCAGCCCGGTCAGGTCGTAGCCCGCGACGCCCTTGGCGGTGCGGCGGCCGAGCCGGACGAGCTCGCCGGTGCCGGTGACGACCTGCAGCCCCAGCACGTAGTCGCGGGTGACGCCGTACTTGACGCAGCAGACGCCACCGGCGTTGGTGGCGACGTTCCCGCCGATCGTCGACCACGGCGAGCTGGCCGGGTCGGGCGGGTACCAGAGGCCGTGCTCCGCGCACGCGGCCCGCAGGTCGTCGTTGACGACCCCGGGCTCGACCACGGCGTACCGCTCCGGCTCGTTGATCTCCTTGACGGCGGTGAGCCGGTCGGTGACCAGCACGACGCAGCCGTCGACGGCGTTCGCCCCGCCGGACAGCCCGGTCCCGGCGCCGCGGGTGACGAGCGGCGTGCGGGTGCGCAGGCAAGCCCGGACCACGGCCTGGACCTCCTCGGCCGTGTGCGGCCGGACGACCACGGCGGGGTGCGCGTACGGCGCCCATTCGGCCTCGTCGTGGGCGAAGCTCCGCACGACGTCGGGGTCGCGGACCAGCCGGTCGTCGGGCAGCGCGGCGGTCAGATCGTCGATCAGCACCTCCGGAACCTATCCGACACACCCCGCGGGACGTGCGTTTCGCACGGGCAATCGAGGAGACGTTCCCCTTGACGAAGAGCTGCCACCCTGATCCGCAGCTTCCTCTCCGAGTGGTGAAATTCCCGACTGGGGTGGTGAAATGAAACTGCTAGCCCTGCTCCACAGCCCCGCGGCCAGTGGTGGTGACACGACGACGCGGCGGATCGCCGGGCACCTGTCCGCCGGCGGGCACGCGGTCCGGCTCGAGCCCCACGAGGCCGCCGTGTCCGCGGTGGCCGAGGACGGCGACGTGCTCGCGATGGTCGGCACGCACGCCCTGCTGAGCGGCAGCACGTTCCTCGAGATCGGCCTCCCGTACGTGCTCGTCCTGGGCGGCACGGACCTCAACGAGTACGCGCTGGAACCGGTGTTCCACCAGGTGATGACCCAGGCGGTCGAGCGCGCCGCCGGCCTGGTCGCGTTCAACGACGACTTCGTCCGGCGCAGCCGCGAGCTGTGGCCGCAGGTCGCCGACAAGGTGCGGTGCATCCCGCAGGGTGTCGAGACCACGCCGTCGGACTACTCGCTGCGCCGCGCGCTCGGCGTCGGCGCCGACGCGAAGCTGCTGCTCCTGCCCGCGGGGCTGCGGCCGGTCAAGGACCCGCTGTTCGCGATCGACTGCGTCAAGCAGCTGCACGAAGAGGACGAGCGCGTCCGGCTCGTCATCGCCGGCGTCTCCTACGACGAGGACTACGAGGCCATGGTGCGGCGGCGCTGCGGGGACAGCCCGGCGGTGCGGTACGTCGGCGCGCTGGACCGCGACGACCTGCACGCCGCCATGCGCGAGGCGACCGCGGTGCTCAACACCTCGACGTCGGAGTGCAGCCCGAACGCGCTGCTCGAGGCGATGGACGTCGGCTGCCCGGTCGTCGTGCGGGACATCCCCGGCAACACGTGCCTGGTCGAGCACGACGCCACCGGCCTGGTGTTCGCCGACCGCGACGGCCTGCGCACCCAGGTGCGGCGGCTGCTCGACGACGACGTGCTGGCCCGGCGGCTGCGGCGCAACGGCCGGGAGCACGTCCGGCGCACCCACGGCATGCCCGCCGAGCGGGCGGCGTACGCCGCGGTGTTCCGCGACCTGCTCGACGACCTGCCGCTCGTGGTGGACGTGCCGGGGCGCGACCGGGTCGTGCGCGCCAACGGCGTCGACCTCTGCGTGCAGACCTTCGGTGACCCGGCGGACCCGGCGATCCTGCTGGTGGCCGGGTCGGGCGCGTCGATGCTGGCGTGGGACGCCGGGTTCTGCGAACTGCTCGCCGCCGGGTCCCGGTACGTCATCCGCTACGACCACCGCGACACCGGCCGGTCGGTGCACCACCCGCCCGGCGAGCCGCCCTACGAGCTGCGTGACCTGGCCGCGGACGCGCTCGGCGTGCTCGACGCGCTCGGCGTCGAGCGCGCGCACGTCGTCGGGATTTCGCTCGGCGGGATGATCGCGCAGGTCGCGGCGCTGGCCGAGCCGGCGCGGATCGCGTCGCTGACGCTGGTGGCCACCAGCCCCGGCGAGGGTGCGGACGGCCCCGACCTGCCGCCGCCGGCGCTGCGCGTGCTGACCGCGCTGGCCGACGTCGAGCCGCCGGACTGGACCGACCGCGACTCGGTCGTCGAACACCTGGTGGCCGGAGCGAGGCTCCTCGCCGGGCGGGACTTCGACGAGCACGCGCACCGGCGGGTGGCGGCCCGGGTGTTCGCCCGCGCCGGCGGCACGCTCGAGTCCGCGGGCAACCACGCCTACCTCGACCACGGCGCGCCGTGGCGGCCCCGGCTCGGCCGGATCACCGCGCCGACGCTGGTGGTCCACGGCGCCGACGACCCGATCCACCCCGTCGCCCACGCGCACGCGCTGGCGGCGGCGATCCCCGGCGCGGCACTGCGGATCCTCGACCGCGCCGGCCACGAACTGTCCGAAGTGGACTGGCCGGAGCTGGTCCCGGCCCTCGTCCGCCACACCTCCGGCTCCGAAGGGCGGCTTCCCCGTGCAACCACACCCCTGTGACTGCAGCCCGATGTGCGAGCTGCGGGCGGCGAACCCGATGCGGATCGAGCCGACGCGCCCGGGGCGTGACGGCACGTTCGCGGCGGTCTCGCCCTACCGGCGGGCCGAGCCGGCGACCGGCGACCTCGCCGCGCGCGTGACGAGCTACGTCGTCCTGACGCTCGACCCGGCGGTGCCCGACGTGGCCGCGGACTACTGGATGCACAGCGAACGCTTCTACCGCGCGGTGGCCGACCCGATCGGCACCCGGCTGGGGAGCGACCTCGCCTACCGGCGGCTGGTCGCGCACCCGACGGACGCCGATGCCGAGCGCGCCCTGGCCGCGCGGGTGGCGGAACTGTTCGAGGAAGACCCGGCCCTGGCGGGGGAACTGGCCGCCCGGGCCGACGTCGCCGACGACAACGTCTACATCAACTACTTCCGCGGCCCGGACTACACGCTCGACGCGCGGACCGCCGACGTCGAGCGGCTGACCGGCCTCGCCGCCGGCGCGCCGAGCCGCCCGGACGGGCACGGCGACGAGGTGCTCGTCGTCGTCCCGATCTCCGACCGCGACGGCGCGGGCCGGATCCGCAACCTGATGGCGTGCCTGCTCGCCCTGCGCGACCAGACGATGCCCGCGTCGGACTACCGGGTGACCGTGGTGGAGTTCGACGAGAAGCCCCGGTGGCGCGACCGGATCGAGCCGCTGGCCGACCACTACCTGCACGTCACCGGGCACGGCCTGTTCAACAAGTCGTGGACGGTCAACGCGGGCGTCCGCCACACCCTCGGCGCCGCCCGTACGTTGTGCCTGCTCGACGCCGACATCCTGGTCGACCGCGACTTCCTGCGGCGCAACCACGCGCGCTTCGCCGAGCACGGCCACGACGCGCACCTGCCGCACACGGAAATGCTGTCGCTGGACGCGCAGGCGAGCGACCGCCTGATCGAGGACCGCTGCGCCGGGCGTTCCGCCGACGTCCCGCTCGCCGGCGCGCGCGGGCTGCTGCTGCGGGACGTGCCGGGCGCGTGCCTGTGGCTCACCCCGGAGCTGTTCACCGCGGTCGGCGGGCTCGACGAGCGCTACCGCGGCTGGGGCGGCGAGGACGAGGACATGCTCTACCGCGTCGCCACCGCGGGCACGGCGATCCAGTTCGACGACGTGTTCGTCCACCTGGCCCACCGCCGCCCGGCGATGCGGCGCGAGGACGGGGCGCCGTTCAACGCGCACGTCCCGGTCGGCACGTGGACCGGTGAGCAGGGCTACGGCGACCTCGAGCGCGGCACCGGAACCGATGACTAGCGCCGTTCTTCCCCTGCGCCGGGAACGGAGCGCCGTCGCCACGGTGTTCTTCGTCGTCGGCGTCATGCTGGGCACGTGGTTCACGCGCGTGCCGGAGCTGCGCGCGGCGCTGGACCTGGACTTCGCCGAACTCGGTGCGGTGCTGCTGTTCCAGACGGTCGGCGTGCTGATCGCGATGCAGGTGGCGGGGCACCTGTCCGCGCACCTGGACACGCGCACGGTCCTGCGCTGGACGGCGGCGCTCGTCCCGTGGTGCCCGGTGCTGGTCACGGTGACGTCGGGCCCGGTCGCCGCGGCGGCCGCGATGCTGGGGTGGGGCCTGCTGGCGGGCCTGCTCGACGTGGCGATGAACGCCCAGGGCGTCGAGCTGGAACGGGCCGGGGGCCGCCCGTTCCTGAGCGGCCTCCACGCGGTGTGGGGCGCCGGCGCGCTGGTGGGCTCGCTCGGTTCGCTGGGCGCGATCCGGGCGGGAGTGCCGCTGGGCGCGCACTTCGGCGTCGTCGCGGCCGTGTTGTGCGTGCTGGCGCTGGTGGCCGGGCGGCACGCGTTGCCGGAGACCGTGCGACGCGGACCGCGCAAGCCGGTGGGCCTGTTGTCCGGCTGGACCCGCTGGGTCCTGGTGCTGGGCGGCCTCGGCGCGGCGGCGGCGTTGTGCGAAGGCGCGGTTTCGAGCTGGTCCGGCGTGTTCTTGCGCGAGCAGCGCGGCGCGGCCGTCGAAGTGGCTTCGCTGGGGTACTTCGTGTTCGTGCTGGCCCAGACGTTCACGCGGGTGTTCGGCGACCGCGCGCACCGCATCCTCGGCCCGGTGTCGTTGCTGCGCTGGAGCATGGCGGCGACGGTGGCGGGCGTGCTGGTCGCGGTGCTTTCGCCGGACCCGTGGATCGGCCTGGCGGGCTTCGCGGTCCAGGGCTGCGGCCTGGCGGTGGTGATCCCGGTGATCTCCGGCGCGGTCGGGCATGGGGCGGGTGGGAACACGAGCCTGGCGATCGCGCGGTATTCGACGTTGCACCAGGCGGGAGTGCTGGCCGGGCCGGCGTTGTTCGGCTGGCTGGCGCAGACGTGGGGGATCAGTGCGGCGCTGGCGTTGCTGGTGGTGCCGCTGGCCGCGATCGCGGTGCTGGCAACGGCGACCCGTCCGGCGGAGCAACCGGAGGCGGTCCACCAGCGCGCGGCGTGACCCGGCCGCGCCGTCGGCCTTTCAAGATCGGGAATCCCCTGGAACTGCTTGAACACGCAACCAGATGCGAGTACTAGTGGCACCAGGACCAGTACGGTCCGTTGGCTCTTCAGGGGAGAATCATGCGTCTTGGTTTCAGCCTTCCGGTCTTCGGCAAGGCGGCGGCCACACCGGGTGGGATCGCGCGGTACGCGCGCGAAGCCGAGCGGGCCGGGGCGGCCAGCCTCTGGGTCGGTGACCGGCTGCTCTCGCCCGTCGCCCCCGTCGTGCCCTACCCGGGTTCCGACACCATGCCCGAAGAATTCCACACCGCGCAGGACCCGTTCACCGCGCTCGCGGTCGCCGCCGCGGTGACCGAGACGGCGATCCTCGGGTCCAGCACCATCAACGCCACGCAGTACCAGCCCGCCAACTTCGCGCGGCTGCTGACCAGCCTCGACGTCGCCAGCAACGGGCGCCTGCTGCCCGGGCTCGGCATCGGCTGGTCGCCGGACGAGTACGACGCCGTCGGGATCCCGATGTCCGAGCGCGGCAAGCGGCTGGACGACCTGCTCGACCTGCTCGGCAAGTGGTGGAGCCAGGACCTGGTGTCCCACACCGGCGTCGGCTACACGATCGCCGAGAGCCACGTCGACCTCAAGCCGGTCCGGAAGCCGCCGGTGCACCTCGCCGGGTTCGGGGAGAAGGCGCTGCGCCGCGTCGCCGAGCGGGCCGACGGCTGGCTGCCCGTCTGGTCGGTGCCCGAGGCGTTCCCGGCGAACGTCCTGACCGACACCCTCGCCAAGCTCCGCGCCGGTGCCGAGCAGGCCGGCCGGGACCCGGGGGCGCTCGGCGTCGCGCTGCGCGTGAACGCCGCTCCGGAGACCAAGCCGGAGCTCATCGCCGAGTCCGTCGTCAAGATCGTTTCGGTGCTCGAGCCGGACGAGGTCTTCGTCGACATCAGCTACCTGACCAGCAGCGTCGAGGAGCACCTCGACCTCACCGGCCGCCTGCTGGAGCTCACCGCGCAGGGCTGACCGACGCCGCGCGGCCCTCGTCGAAGAAGGCTTTGATCGCCGGGGCCCCGCCCAGCTCGGCGAGCGGCCGCGCGGCACCGAAGGGCGCGTTCCAGAACGCGCCTTCCCGTTTCTCGAACGGGCCGACGTACGCGTACGGCTCGGCCAGGTGACCGTCGCCCGGGGAGACGCCGTAGTCGACGTCGTCGAGCGTGCCGGCGACGTCGAAGTGCTCCGGCCACAGGATCGGCACGACCTCCGGCGCGAAGTCCCGCAAGGCGCGGTCGCCGTCGGCGAAGGCCCGCAGCACCACGGCCACGGCGGCCGGGTCCAGCGCGAGCACCTCCTCGACGCCGACGCCCGGCCCGTCGCCGTACACCCCGGCCGGCGCGCCCGCCTCGATCCCCGCCTCCGCCGCCACCTCGGTGAAGGACCGGCCGTGCAGGGCGATGCGCGTCTCCGGCGTGACGAGGTCGCCGCCCACCACCCGCAGGTCCGGCGCCACGACGGTGGCGAAGCCGCCTTCGACGACGCGCAGGTCGATCCGCCCGCCCGCCCGCCACTGCGGGCCCGCCAGCAGCAGTTCCGCCGCCCCGTGCAGGAATCGCCGGGTGCTCGGGTCGCTCATCTTTTCTCCTCCGCGGCCGTCCGGATTCCCAGTGTCCTCGAAACCCGCGGAGACCCGCCACCCGCGCAATGCGCGATCATGAACGAACTACCGCAGTATCTTGCAACATCGAACAACATCCTGCACACTGCGAACACCCGGCGCCCGGCGAGTCCACCCACGTCGAGATCGAGGAGTTCCCATGCACCCTGCCTCGTCACCAGGCTCGCGCCGCAGACGCGCCGCCGTCGCGGTCGCTGCCGCCGTGCTGGTCAGCACGGCCGCGCCCGCCGAAGCCGCTCCGCCCACCAGCGGGTACACCGTCTCGGTCCAGTCGACGGGCTCGTGGTCGACGCCGACCGACTCGCCCGCCAGTCCGTACCTCGACAAGGACGGCACCTTCTACTTCCAGCAGTCCGCGGCCCTCTACGGCGCGACGCAACCCCGCGAGTGGGAGTTCTACAGCGGGCGCGACTTCGACAGCTTCACCAAAAACGCCATCAGCGACGCCGTGAACCCCGCGGATCCGGCCGATCGCAACAACGACACCACGAAACGCTGCAACACCAGCCCGACCGGGGTGGAGTCGACGAACCCGCCGTCCGGGTCGAGCTACTCGCAGAAGAACTTCTGCGACCTCGTCGGCACCTGGGTCGACCCGGACACCGGCGACTGGTACGGCCTGGTGCACAACGAGTTCACGCCCCAGCCCTTCGGCGACGGCCTGCACTACGACGCCATCGACTACGCGGTCTCCACCGACCAGGGGAAGACCTGGAAGATCAAGGCGCACGTCCTGACCTCGCCGTACAGCACGAAACGCGGGGACACCGCCGCCTTCCCGAACCAGACCTACTACTACGGCGACGGCGACCAGCGGCTCTACGTCGACACCGCGTCCGGCTACTTCTACGTCTTCTACGGCTCGCGCGTCGTGGACAAGAACGGCGGCTGGAAGGCCTTCTACGCGCACGCCGCACGGGCGCCGATCTCGGCCAAGATGGCGCCGGGGTCGTGGCGCAAGTGGTACGGCGGGGCATGGACCGAGCCCGGTGTCGGCGGCAAGGAGAGCAACCAGGTGCCGGTCGGCCCGGACAGCGCCACCGGGTACACCCCGGCGGCGAAGGAGTACAGCCCCGCGAACACCGGCACCGCGGACCAGCAGATCGCGGCCGGCAAGATGCCCGCGACCTCGCCGTTGTTCGTCATGGACATCACCTACAACGCCTACCTCGGCCTGTACATCGGCGAGCCGCAGGCCGTCGACCAGAGCGGGAACGCGCCGCAGCAGTACTACGCCACCGACGACCTGGCCACGCAGAAGTGGTACCCGATCGGCGGCACCGGCGGCTACCACACCGCGTCGTGGTACCGGTGGTTCGTCGACGGCGTGAACAAGACCGGCTCGGCCGTCGTGGGCAAGAACTTCCGCGCGTACTGCTCCTTCGGCTGCTCCGGCGGCGCTTCCGGCGAGTACATCAACGTTTCGATCGACAACCCGGCCAGGGCGGCGGTCCCGTTCGATCCGGCCAAGACCTACCGCATCGCGACCGGGGACGGCCGGGTGCTCGCCCAGAGCGGTTCCGCGACGACGTCGGTCGCGTCCGGTGACGGTTCGGCCGCCCAGGCGTGGTCGTTCACCGGCACCGGCGACGGTGCCTACCGCATCACCAACGCCGGGAGCGGCGGCCTGCTCGGCGTCGCCGCCACGTCGTCGGCCACGCGGGCGTGGGGGACCGCGCCGACGGTGACGTCCGCTTCCGGGGTGGGACAGCAGTGGTTCGTCATCCCCGGCGCCTCGGGGACGTACCGGCTGGTCAACCGCTACAGCGGCCTGGTGCTGGGTATGTCCGCGGCCCGGCCGGCCGAGACCACGCCGGTCCGCCACTGGACGGACACCACCGGCAACCCGGTCGGCGGCGGGCGCACCGCGGCCCAGCAGACGCTGGCCGTCACGGCGGTGGGCACCGCGCCCGTCCTGACCGGCACGCACACGCTCGCGGTGGGCGGCAAGGCGCTCGACGTGCCGAGCCACAGCACCGCCAAGGGCACGCACCTGGTCACGTGGACCGCGAACGGCGGCGCCAACCAGAGCTGGACGTTCACCGCGCAGCCGGACGGCTCCTACGAACTGCGCAACGTCGAGTCCGGCCTGTGCGCGGACGTCGACGGCGGCGCCACCACGGCCGGCGCGGCGATCATCCAGTGGACCTGCACGGGCGGGGCCAACCAGCACTGGAAGGCGACCCGGCAGGCCGACGGGACCTACGTGTTCGCGGCCGTCCACAGTGGCCTGCTGCTGACCACGACGTCCACTTCGGACGGTGCCGCGGTCACCCAGCAGGCCGCCGCGGACCGCCAGCACTGGACCATCGGCTGAGTCAGGTCCGGCGAAGCGCTGACGAGCCGAGGACGCCGAGGAGGCGGCGGACCTCGGCCGTCACCGCGTCGCGGCCCGCGCCCAGGTAGCGGCGCGGGTCCACCCGCTCGGGGTGCGTGCGCCAGTCGCCCGCGGCGGCCGCGGTGAAGACCTTGTTGAGCTGGGTCGCGATGTTGACCTTCGTCATCCCCGCCCGGACCGCTTCGGCCAGGCCGTCGTCGGACACGCCGGACGAGCCGTGCAGGACCAGCGGCACCGGGACCCGCGACCGCAGCCGCGCGATGAGGCCGAAGTCCAGCGCGGCATCGCGGGTGAGCATCGCGTGCGAGCTGCCGACCGCGACCGCCAGCGCGTCGACGCCGGTCGCCGCGGCGAACTCCGCCGCCTCGGCCGGGTCGGTGCGCGCGCCCGGGGCGTGCACGCCGTCCTTGCCGCCGACCTCGCCGAGCTCGGCTTCCACCCAGACGCCGTGGTCGTGGCAGAACCCGACGACTTCCCGCGTCTCGCGCACGTTGTCCGCGTAGTCCAGTTTGGACGCGTCGAACATGACCGAGCCGAACCCGAGCCCGACGGCTTCCCGCACCAGGTCACGGGATTCGGCGTGGTCGAGGTGCACGGCCACGCGCGCCTCGGCCACCCGGGCCGTGGCCAGCGCGGCGCCGCCGATCGGCGCCAGCGCGCCGTGGTAGCGCACGGCGTTCTGGCTGAGCTGCACGATCACCGGCGCGCCGGCCAGCGCCGCGCCTTCGGTGATCGCGGTGAGGTGTTCGAGCTGGATCGCGTTGAACGCGCCGCAGCCCCGCCGGGCGGCCGCGGCCTCCGCGACGATCTCGCCGGTGCGCACCAGCGGCATCAGGACTCCTGTTCCGGCCGGACGCGCACGGCGGCCAGCTCACGGTGGTAGTGCGCGAGGTCGACGTCGCCGGCGAGCGGCCCGAGCACCGCCGCACCGGAGAGGGCGACGGCCCGCCGCAGGATCTCCGGCCACGGCTCGCGCCGGCTGAGCCCGAGCGCGAGGGCCGCGACGACGGCGTCCCCCGCGCCGGTGGCGTTGCCGGTGAGCGCGCCGGATGGCGTCGCGCGCCAGGTGCCCGCGGGCGTGACGGCGAGGAGCCCGTCGGCGCCGAGGGAGACGACGACGGAACCTGCCCCGGCCCGCATCAGCTCGCGGGCCGCTTGCCCGAGGTCGTCGAGCCCGGTGGCCTCGCGCAGTTCTCCGGCGTTCGGCTTGACGACGGCGGGCCGCCCGGCCAGCCCCGCCAGCAGGGCCGGCCCGGAGGTGTCCAAAACGGACTGACGGCCGGCGATCAGCCGCGCGTAGCCGTCGGGTGGCGCCCCGGGCGGCAGGCTGCCGGAGCAGACCAGCACCTCGGGTTCACGACGGCGGACGCGCTCGGCGAGCAGCGCCCACTCCGGCGCCGTCACCGCCGGGCCCGGCTCGTTGAAGAGCGTGACCGAACCGTCCACAGCGGACAGCACGGTGGTCGTCCGGCGGGTTTCGCCGCCGATCGGGACCAGCTCAGCGGCCAGCCCGGCCGCGCCGAGCTCCGCCGCCAGCTCGGAGCCGGTGGCCCCGCCCGCCGTGGCGATCGCGTGCACGTCGACGCCGAGCGCGTGCAGCACGCGGGCGACGTTGACGCCCTTGCCACCGGCCCGGTGCCGGACGTCGCGCGCCCGGTGCACGGCGTCGGGCACCAGGCCGTCCACCGTGTAGGTGACGTCGAGCGCGGCGTTCGGCGTCACGGTGACGATCACGTGAGCACGACGGACCGCGTCAAGCTGCGCGGGTTGTCGGGGTCGAGGCCCTTACGCCGGGCGATCGCCCCGGCCACGAGCTGGGCGCGGACCAGGTCGGCGAGCGGGTCGAGCCCGCTCTCGACGAACGTGCCGCCGGCTTGGCGGACGTCGTCGGCGAGCCCGTCCGGCGCGGAGCCGAACATCCAGGTCACCCGGCCCGGCTCGCTGATGCTGATCGGGCCGTGCCGGTAGTCCCACGCCGGGTACGACTCCGTCCACAGCAGGCACGCCTCGCGGAACTTGAGCGCGGCCTCGTTCGCGATGCCGATCGACCAGCCGGTGCCGAGGAAGCTGAACTGCTCCGCGCCGGTCAGCTCGTCCGGCAACGGCTCGGCCAGCACCCGCTCGGCCTGCGCGACGACGCCGGTCAGGTCCTCGCCGAGGTGCGCCCGCAGCACGGCCAGCGCTGTCGTGGCGAACCGCGTCTGCACGACC
Source organism: Amycolatopsis sp. NPDC049159 (assembly GCF_040648295.1). NCBI lineage: Bacteria > Bacillati > Actinomycetota > Actinomycetes > Pseudonocardiales > Pseudonocardiaceae > Amycolatopsis > Amycolatopsis sp. NPDC049159. The sequence continues at coordinate 11,178 of NZ_JBEZDL010000020.1, read as the reverse complement.
GAGCGTTCGTCCACCGAGGACAGGTCGACGACGGCGTCGGCGGTGCCGGCGACCTCGCCCGGCACGCCGGTGATCACCGTGGTCTTCGTCCGGCCGCGCAGCTTCGCGAGCAGCGTGTGCACTTCGGTCGTGGTGCCCGAGCGGGTCAGCGCGAGCACGTGGTCGTAGGCGCGGCCGACCGGGAACTCGGACGCGGCGAACGCGTCGGTCTCGCCGAGCCCGGCGGCTTCGCGCAAGACGGCGTAGGCCTGGCCGACGAACCACGAGGTCCCGCAGCCGACGATCGCCACCCGGGCGCCCGCCGAGGGCAGCCGGCCGTCGTTCGCCGCGGCCAGCGCTCCCGCTTCCCGCCAGCAGCCGGGCTGGCTGGCGATCTCCGCAGCCATGAAGGTCCCGCTCATGAACTCCCCATCCGTGCCGGTTGTGCGCAACACCCAACACGTTAGATGCAAGTTTGTGCAACGTCAACGCGGCAATCGATCACTTGCACGCAGTGGATGCGTCGAGGTGCGAGCACGTCCCGAAGTGTGGTTACGTGCCTGATCACCCGAGTACCTCGGACTTTGGCCGGAGCGCTGCTTGGGGGTCTCGGTGTTGACAAGTGCTCGAAAGCTGTTAAAACTGCGCAGCAACGCGCAGAAGGCGTGTTCCTCATCGATGTGGGCGGTGGCGATATGCGGCGGAGCAAGCTCATGGCGTTGACGGCGGGGGTGTCCCTCCTGCTGGCCGGGTGCGGCGGGGGTGCGGACACCGGCGGTGGGACCGGCGAGAACGCCCTGCCCGGGGTCGACCAGTACCTGAACGCGCCCTGCCCGGAGGCCGCGGTCAAGCCGGCCACGGACAAGGAGTTCACCTACTGGGCCATGTGGACCGCCGACGAGCCGCAGGGGAAGGTGCTGCAGAAGGCGTTCAAGTGCTTCCAGGAGAAGACCGGCGTCAAGGTCGACGTCCAGTGGCTGGGGCGCAAGGCCTACACGCAGAACCTGGTGCCCGCGCTGAACACCGACGCGGTCCCGGACCTGTTCGACCAGGACGTCAGCAAGGTCGGCGCGGCCATCATGACCCCGGGTGGCACGCAGGGCCTCGACGACGTCTTCGCGATGAAGGTCGGCGAGGGCGACAAGACGGTCCGGGACGTGCTCTCGAAGAGCTCCTACGACTTCCCGCAGAACAAGGACAAGACCGGCCAGAACTTCATGGTCCCCTACACCGTGCAGTCCAGTGCCTGGTGGTTCAACAAGGACTCCGCCGGTGACGTCCGGCAGCCGAAGACGATGGACGACCTGGTCGCGCTGTTCGACAAGGCGAAGGCCGACGGCAAGGCGGCGATCAGCCAGGACGGCGACATCCCGTTCTACAACATGTACTTCTTCACCCAGCTCGCCGAGCGGTACGTCGGCGCGGGCGGGCTGAACAAGGCCGCCACCGACAAGACCGGCCAGGCGTGGAAGACCGAGCCGGGCTTCCTCAAGGCCGCCACCGAAACCGCGAAGCTCCCCAAGTACTTCATCGACGGCTGGGACGCGGCGAAGTTCCCGCAGGTGCAGCAGCGCTGGGCCGACGGCGACTCGCGCTACCTCTACGTCGGCACCTGGGCGCCGAGCGAGACCCGCGAGTACCTGGACAAGCAGGGCGCCGGGACGACGATCAACTACGGCTCCTTCCAGTTCCCCATGCCCGCCGGCGCCACGCACGACACCGTCGAGCAGATGTCGATCGGCTTCGCCGTGACGAAGAAGGCCAAGCACGCCGAGGCCGCCAAGGCGTTCATCGCCTACTTCCTCAACAAGGACATCCTCTCCGGCATCCCGGCGGTGGCCGACAACCTCGTGCCGCGCGCCGACCTCGCCGTGCCGGACGACCTCAAGCAGGTCAAGGCCGCACTGGACGACCCGAAGAAGGAGCACGTCCTGCAGTACGACGGGATCGACGGGATCGCCGGCGGCAAGTGGCAGACCGACGTCTTCGACCCGGCCGACACCGCGCTGCTCAAGGGCGAGCTGACCCCGGAGCAGTTCGTGGACCAGCTCGCCGCCAAGGGTGCCGGCTTCTGGAAGAACCAGGGCTGATGGCCACGCTCACGACGACGACGGCGGCACGGGCTCAGGGGGCCCGTGCCGCCGGCGGCGCGCACCTGCGCCGCAAGAAACGGCTGTTCTGGCCGTTCGCCGCGCCCGCGCTGGTGCTGTACCTGGCTTTCCTGGTGCTGCCGACGCTCGGGACGGTGGTGCTGTCCTTCACGAGCTGGGCGGGCGCGGGGGACACGCCGAAGCCCAACGGCGTCACCAACTACACGCAGATGTGGGCGAGCGACTCGTTCCAGTACGCCTTCCGCAACACGCTGGTGTACGTCTTCGCCGGCGGTGTCGGCACGTTCGCGCTCGCGTTCCTGTTCACCATGGTGCTGCGGGACATGCGCGGCGGCAAGGTCGTCCGCGCCATCCTCTTCTTCCCGAACATCGTCGCGCCGGTGGCGCTCGGCATGTTCCTCGGCTTCGTGTTCAAGTACCAGCCCGGCAAGCAGGGACTGGCGAACTACGTCCTGGAGCACGTCGGCGCGGACGCGGCCAAGTTCCTGGCCCCGGCCAACGTGACCGGCGTGGTGACGGCGTCGCTGATCTGGGCCAGTTCCGGCTTCTACATCACCATCCTGATGGCCGCGGTCGACCGGATCCCGCCGTACCTCTACGAGGACGCGGAACTCGGCGGCGCGTCACCGTGGCAGAAGTTCCGCAACATCACGCTGCCGATGACGTGGGACGTAGTGGGCGTCGCCGGGGTGCTGTGGACGATCAACGCGCTGAAGATCTTCGAGCTGGTGTTCGTGCTGGCCGGGCCGGGGACGTACGCCCCGCCGAACCAGGCGTGGACGCTCGGCATCTACGTGTTCGACCGGACCTTCGGCTCGAACGGCACGCCGGACTTCGGCGCCGCCTGCGCCTGCGCGGTGGCGATGATCGCGCTGGTGTCGATCCTGGTCGTGCTGCTGAGGCGGGTGATGCGCCGTGACGCGATCCAGTTCTGACGTCGTGCGGCGGGCGCCGCGCAAACCGAAGCCGGCCCCGGGCTCGCGCCGGTTCAGCCCGTTGCGGCTGCTGGGTTCGGTGTTCGTCTGGGCGTTCACCGCGGGCAACGTCCTGGTGCTGTACTGGCTGCTCACGGCCGCGTTCAAGACGCCGGTGGAGATCTTCACCAAGCCGTTCGCGCTGCCGTACCAGTGGTTCCACGTCGGCAAGCCGTTCCGGAACTTCAGCTACGCCTGGACCAACGCGGGCTTCGGCGACGCCGTGGTGACGACGGTGGTCCTGGTCGGCCTCGCGACGGTCGCGACCGTGGCCGTCTCCGCGCCCTGCGCGTACGCGCTGACCCGGCTCGGTGTACGCGGTTCCGGGCCGATGACGAACGTCGTCGCGATCGGCATGGGCGTGCCGTTCCAGACCGTGATCATCCCGCTGTTCGTGGTGCTGAGCCGGATCCACCTGGACAACGAGTACGGGCTCTTCCTGCTGTACGTCGCTTTGTCGATCCCGTTCACGGTGTTCCTGCTGACCGGCTTCTTCCGCTCGCTGCCGGACGAGCTCGAGGAAGCGGCCTCGCTGGACGGCGCCTCGCCGGCCCGGACGTTCTTCTCGGTCATGCTGCCGCTCGCGCGCGGCGGCCTGATCACGGCGTTGACGCTCAACGCGATCGGCCTGTGGAACGAGACGCTGCTGGCCATCGTGTTCCTCAAGGACCAGGCGCACTTCACGCTGTCGCGCGCGCTGTTCACCTTCTACGGCGCGGCGAGCTACCAGTCGGAGTACGGCGGCCTGATCGCCGGCGTGGCGATCGTCGTGCTCCCGATGCTCGTGCTGTACCTCGTGCTCGCCCGCCGGATCATCACCGGCCTGACCCTCGGCGCCGGAAAGTAGGAGCAGATGGCCACCGTGAGTTTCCGGGACACGACCCGGTTCTACGCCGGAGTGGACCGCCCGGCCGTCGACGGCTTCGACCTCGACGTCGCCGACGGCGAATTCCTCGTGCTGGTCGGCCCTTCGGGCTGCGGCAAGTCGACGACGCTGCGGATGCTGGCCGGGCTGGAGGGCGTCGACGAAGGCTCCATCCACATCGGCGACCGCGACGTCACCGAGCTGGCGCCGAAGGACCGGGACATCGCGATGGTGTTCCAGAACTACGCGCTCTACCCGCACATGTCGGTCGGCGAGAACATCGGCTTCCACCTCAAGCTGGCGAAGCTGCCGAAGGCCGAGCGCGAGCGGCGGGTGACCGAGGCCGCGGCGCTGCTCGACCTGACCGAGTACCTGGACCGCAAGCCGGCCAAGCTGTCCGGCGGGCAGCGCCAGCGCGTCGCGATGGGCCGCGCGATCGTGCGCGAGCCGAGCGTGTTCCTGATGGACGAGCCACTGTCCAACCTGGACGCCAAGCTGCGGGTGCAGACGCGCACGCAGATCGCGTCGCTGCAACGGCGGCTGGGCGTCACGACGCTGTACGTCACGCACGACCAGGTCGAAGCGATGACCATGGGCGACCGGGTCGCGGTCCTGCGCGACGGCGTGCTGCAGCAGTGCGACACCCCGATCGGCCTCTTCTCACGGCCGGCCAACGTGTTCGTCGCCGGGTTCATCGGCTCGCCGTCGATGAACCTGCTGGAGACCTCGGTGGACGAGGCGACCGTGCCGCTGACCCCGGCGCAGCGCTCGGCGCTCACCGGCCCCGGGCTCGTGGCCGGGGTCCGGCCCGAGGGCTGGACGCTCGGCGAGGGCGGCTACGAAGCGGTCGTCGAGGTCGTCGAAGAACTGGGCAGCGACCAGTACCTGTACTGCCGGGCGGGGGAGCGGGTGTTCACCGTGCGGACGCCGGGCATGGCGCCGTGGCAGCGCGGCGAACCGATCACCCTGTCGCCGAAGCCGGACGCGGTCCACCTGTTCGACGCGGCCACCGGGGAAAGGCTGCCGGACGCATGACCGAGCTGCGCCGGACGTCGCTCACGCTGCCCGCGGCCGAGCTGGGGCCGGAGAACCCCCTGCCGCCGCTGGTGCAGCCGGAAGCCGTGGCCTCGGTGTCCAATGTGGACGAGATGCCCGCCGACCTGGCCGCCGGGCTGGTGTACGGGCGGCTCGGCACCGTGCTGCCGTGCCGGCTGCAGGACGGCTACTCGCGCGAACGCTCCGTCCGCGAACTGCCCGCGCTGGTGCTGGAGAACGACCACCTGCGGGCGACGGTCCTGCCGTCACTGGGCGGGCGGCTCTGGTCGCTGGTGCACAAGCCGTCCGGGCGCGAGCTGCTGTACCGCAACCCGGTGTTCCAGCCCGCGAACCTCGCGCTGCGGGACGCGTGGTTCGCCGGCGGCGTCGAGTGGAACCTCGGCAGCACCGGGCACACGACGCTGACGTGCGCGCCGATGTTCGCGGCCGCGGTCGAGGGCCCGGACGGCACGCCCGTGCTGCGGCTGTGGGAATGGGAGCGCACCCGGGACCTGCCGTACCAGCTGGACTTCTGGCTGCCCGACGACTCGGAGCAGCTACTCGTCGGCGTGCGGATCCGCAACCCGCACTCCCACGACGTGCCGGTCTACTGGTGGTCCAACACCGCCGTGCCGCAGACGCCGTCGACGCGGGTGCTCGTGCCCGCGGACCAGGCCTGGCACTACGGCTATTCGGGCCGGCTCGACCTCGTCGGCGTCCCCGGTGAGCTGACCTACCCGGCGCGGGGCGGCACGGCCGCGGACTACTTCTTCGATGTGGCTTCGGATCGCCCGTGGATCGCGGCGGTCGACGAGACCGGCGCCGGCCTCGGCCAGGCGTCCACGGCGAGGCTGCGCGGCCGGAAACTGTTCCGGTGGGGCGAATCCGCGGGCGGGCGGCACTGGCAGGAGTGGCTCGCGCCGGGCGCGGGGACGGGCTACCTGGAGATCCAGGCGGGACTGGCCCGCACGCAGCTGGAGCACCTGCGCCTGCCACCGGGCGAGGCCTGGGACTGGCTGGAGGCGTACGGGCCCGTCTCGGCGGACCCGGCCGCGGTGCACGGCGAAAACTGGCGTGCCGCCACGGACGCCGTCGCCGCGGGGCTGCCGCCGGTGGCCGTGCTCGAGGCGCGCCACCGCGCGTGGCGGGGGATCGCGGACGCCGAGCCCGGCGAACCGCTGGCCACCGGCTCGGGCTGGGGCGCGCTGGAAACCCTCCGCATGGTGGCCTGCCTGCCCGGTACACCGTTCCCGAAGGACACGCTGGGGCCGGAGCAGCAGCCGTGGCTGGACCTCCTGGACGGCGAGACGCCGCCGGGCGATCCGCGCGTCCCGCCGCCGTCGACGCTGGTCAACCGGTACTGGGCCGAGCTGCTGGAGTACACGACGGACACCTGGCTGACGTGGTACCACCGCGGCGTGGCCCGCTGGGCGGCCGGCGACCGGGAAGCGGCCCAGGAGGCGTGGCGTGCGTCGGTGGCAGCCGCGGAGAACGCCTGGGCGTTGCGCAACCTCGCCGTCGCCGCCACCGATCCCGAGGAATCGGCGCGGTTGTTCCGGCGTGCCCTGGCGCTGGCACCGGACGTGCGGCCGCTGCTGGTCGAGGCGTTGTCGGCGCAGCTGGCGGCCGGGCACGCCCCGGTTTCCCTGCTGCCCGGGCGACCCGAAGGCAGGCTCGCGTTGCTGACGGCGCACACCCGGCTCGCCGCCGGGGATCGCGCGGGCGCGAAGGCCGTGTTCGACGCGGGCTTCGAAATCCCGAACATCCGGGAAGGCGAGTTGTCCCTTTCGGACACCTGGGAAGCGCTCTCCGCGGATCCGCTGCCGTCGGCCTACGACTTCCGGATGAAGTAGCGGTGGCGGCGTGCCGGGGCGCGGCGGAAAGCGGCGATGCAGCATACTGCTCGCCGAGAGTGAACTAGGGAGTACCGCGATGGCCCGGCACGAACGCTTGAGCACCCTGCTGGACATGCTGGGGCAGCGGGAAAAGATCGACGTCGAGGACGTGGCCGCGGAGCTCGACGTCTCCGCCGCCACGATCCGCCGCGACCTCGACCACCTCGCCGAACAGCAGCTGCTCACGCGCACGCGCGGCGGCGCGGTCGCCAACGACCTCGCCTACGACCTGCCGCTGCGCTACAAGACCGCGCGGCACGTGCCGGAGAAGCAGCGGATCAGCACCGCGGCGGCCGCGTTCGCCGCGAAGGGCATGGTGGTCGGCCTGAACGGCGGCACCACGACCGCCGGGGTGGCGCGGGCACTGGCGATCCGCCCGGACCTCTCCGGCCGCGGCGACGCACCGGGCCTGACGGTGGTCACGAACGCGCTGAACATCGCGCACGAGCTCGCGGTGCGCCCGAACGTCAAGATCGTCGTCACCGGCGGCGTCGCGCGGCCGCAGTCGTTCGAGCTGAGCGGCCCGCTGGCCACCCGGGTCTTGAGCGAACTGACGATCGACCTGCTGTTCCTCGGCGTCGACGCGTTCGACCCGGACGCGGGCGCGTTCGCCCACCACGAGGGCGAGGCCAGCATCAACCGCCTGATGGTCGAGCGCGCCGAGCGCGTGGTCGCGGTGGCGGACGGCTCGAAGCTGGGCCGCCGGGCCTTCGCGCGCATCTGCGAGACGACGCAGGTGCACGCGCTGGTGACGGACACCGACGCCGACCCGGACGCCCTGCGCGCGTTCGAAGCCGCCGGGGTCGCGGTCCAAGCCGTCTGAGCCCGGTTCCCCGCCGAAGGGCACCTTTCCCGCGTCACACGCGAGAGTCCGGCAAAGTCGGCGCCGCGCGGTCTGCCGGCGGGCGTTGCCGTGTCGCGAATGACTCATTGGGGACCTCAGAGGTCCCCAATGAGTCATTCGCGACCTTGGCGGAGCCGCTGTCACCGGGCGAGAAGGTGCCCTTCGGCTTGTGCACCTTTCGGCGGGTGACACTGCGCGAAGCGTGCGCTATACAGAGCACATCATGCGTGTTAGTGCGCGAAAGGTGTCATTAATGAGCAGACTTGCGCAATCGCTCCCCTGTCTCGCCGCGATCGTCGCCCTCGGGCTGGCGCCCAGCGCGGCGTACGCGGACTCGCCGTCGGGCAGCCTCGGCGACCTGACCGGCATCTCCGCCGACGGCCCGGTGGTCACGCTGAAGTCGGGAGCCGCGGCGGTGCGCGTGAGCTTCCCGGCCGAGAGCGCCGTCCGGGTCTGGCTCGCCCCCGACGGGACGTTCACCGACCCGGCGGGCGACAAGATCGTCCTGCCGAAGACCACGGCCCCCGCGACACCCCAGCGCGTCGACAAGGGCGCCTACTGGGCCATTTCGACGCCCAAGGCGACCCTGCGGGCCTACAAGCACCCGCTGAAGTTCGCCCTCTACGACGGCGCCGACCGCACGCAGCGGTGGGCCGAGTCCGCGCCGCTGTCCTGGACCGGCACCACGACCACGCAGACCCTCGCGCGGACCGCGGCCGAGCAGTTCGTCGGCGGTGGTGAGCAGAACGGCCGGTTCAGCCACCGCGACCAGACCATCAAGATCTTCGCCGACGACAACTGGAACGACGGCGGCGCGCCCAACTCGCAGCCGTTCTACGCCTCGACCGCGGGTTACGGCGTGCTGCGCAACACCTTCGCTCCCGGCAGCTACTCCTTCACGTCCCCGGTCAAGACCACGCACGACGAGCGGCGCTTCGACGCCACCTACGTCGTCGGCGCCGGGCTCAAGGACGTCGTCTCCGGGTACACCGACCTCGTCGGGAAGCCGTTCCTGCCGCCGATCTACGGGCTCGAAACCGGCGACTCCGACTGCTACCTGCACAACGCGAACCGCGGCGAGCGGCACACGCTCGACGCCGTCAAGATCGCCGACGGCTACACGCAGAACGGCATGCCGAACGGCTGGATGCTGGTCAACGACGGTTACGGCTGCGGCTACGAAAACCTGCAGCAGACCGGCGAAGGCCTGCGCAAGAACACCATGCAGCTGGGCCTCTGGACCGAAAACGGCGTGCCCAACCAGGCCGAAGAGGTCAAGGCCGGCGTGCGGGTGCGCAAGCTGGACGTCGCCTGGGTCGGCCCGGGCTACCAGTTCGCGCTCGACGCCTGCGACACCGCGCACAAGGGCATCGAGGACAACAGCGACGCGCGCGGGTTCGTCTGGCAGCCGGTGAGCTGGGCCGGCGCGCAGCGCTGCGGCGTGCTGTGGAGCGGCGACCAGGCCGGCTCCTACGACTACATCAAGTGGCAGATCCCGACGTACGCGGGCGCGACGACGTCCGGCATCGCCTACAACACCGGCGACATCGACGGCATCTTCGGCGGCAGCCCGCAGACCTACGTCCGCGACCTGCAGTGGAAGACCTTCCTGCCGGCGGCGATGACGATGGACGGCTGGGCGTCGTCGGACAAGCAGCCGTGGCGCCAGGGCGAGCCCTACACCTCGATCAACCGCAAGTACCTGCTGCTGAAGGAAAGGCTGCTGCCCTACACCTACAGCTATTCCGCGCAGGCGCACCGGACCGGCGTCGGCCAGGTCCGGCCGCTGGCCCTCGAGTACCCCGACGATCCGAACGTCTGGACGGACAAGGCGAAGTACGAGTTCCTGTCCGGCACGGACTTCCTCGTCGCGCCGGTGTACGAGAAGGCCGGCGTGCGCAACGGCATCTACCTGCCGAAGGGCACCTGGGTGGACTACTGGAGCGGCAAGACCTACACCGGACCCACCACGGTGGACGGTTACGACGCCCCGCTCGACACGCTGCCGCTGTTCGTCCGCGCCGGGGCCGTCGTCCCGATGTGGGCCGAGGGCACGAAGTCGTGGCAGACCCGCGACAAGGGCGAGCTCGACCTCGACGTCTACCCGCAGGGCCAGGGGAGCTTCACGCTCACCGAGGACGACGGCGTGACCCGCGGCTACCAGCGCGGTGAGCAGGCGAAGCAGACGTTCACCGTCGACGCGCCGAAGTCCGGCCCGGGCCCGGTGAGCGTCGGGATCGGCGCGAGCACCGGCACCTACCCCGGCAAGCCGGCCGCGCGGAACTACCTGCTGACCGTCCACACGGGATCGAAGCCCGCCGTCGTCCAGGCGGGTGCTTCGGTGCTGCGGCAGTACGGGAGCAAGGCCGACCTCGACCAGGCGTCGTCCGGCTGGTGGTACGACCCGGCGGGCAAGGGTGTCGTGCGCGTCAAGACCGGGCAGCTCGGCGCGGGCGAGCGCCAGGACGTCCGCCTGTCCGGCACCAGCGCGGTCGGCGGCTTCTTCCCCGCGGACGACAACGGCTCGGTGACGCTGGCGGTGCCGCCCGTGGCCGCGCCGGGCCAGGCCGTGACCGGGACGCTCGGGTTCACCAACGGCACCCCACTGCCGGTGCGGGACGTGCGGCTTTCCGTGCAGGGCAACGGCTTCCGCGCCGACGTCCCCGCCGCGCCGAAGCTCGTCCTGCCCGGGCAGACAGTGCGGGTCCCGGTCAAGCTGACTCCGGACGCCGGTCTGAAGCCGGCGGACTACCAGGTCACGGCGACCGCGTCGTACCAGGCCAGGCTGGGTGCGCACGAGGCTGTCGACTCGGCGACCATCACCGTCCCGTTCGCGTCGTTGGCCGCGGCCTACGGGAACGTCGGCGTCACGGACGCGGCGCACGCGACGGCGGGTGACCTCGACGGCGGCGGCAGCAGCTTCCGCGCGGAGGGCCTGGCGGAAGCGGGCCTGAAACCGGGAGCGGCGTTCACGGCGGACGGCGCCACGCTGACCTGGCCGGCCGCGGCCACCGGCACCGGCCAGCCGGACAACGCCGTGGCCGCCGGCCAGACCATCGCCGTGCGCGGCACCGGGGCCGAGCTGGTGCTCGCGGGCACCGGCACGGGAACGGCGAAGGGCACGGTGTTCGTCCAGTACGCGGACGGCACCACGAGCCAGGCCGACGTCGGCGTCCCGAACTGGTGCTGCACCGACCCGGCCCAGTACGGCGCGACCACGGTGGCGACGGTCCTGGGCAAGAACACCCGCACCGGCCCGGCCTACCCGACGACGCCGTACCGGGTGTTCGCGAACTCCGTCCCGCTGACCGCGGGCAAGGAGGTGGTGGCGGTGACCCTGCCGTCGAACCCGGCCCTGCACGTGTTCGCGACCGGCATCGCGTGACCCAGGGGTCGTGAGTGTTCAGGCGGGTTCTGACCCGCCTGAACTAGCTGGCCCGGCCCCTGGCGAAACTGGTGCGCTGTCGGCGTTTCC